>JAFOTD010000005.1 GCA_017388175.1 Clostridia bacterium
GGTGATGGTGATGTTCGTGTTCATCTTCATCGTCGTCATGATGATGGTGGCACTCGCATTCCGGATCGTCGCACTCGTCCTCATCGTCGTCATGGTGGTGATGGTGGTGGTGCTCGTGTTCGTCCTCGTCGTCGTCATCGTGATGATGGTGATGATGCTCGTGTTCGTCCTCGTCGTCATCGTGATGGTGATGATGGTGGCACTCGCACTCCGGATCGTCGCACTCGTCGTCATCGTGATGATGCTCCGCCTTCAGCGCCTCCATGTGCGCCTTCAGCGTGTCGCGGCTCTCGATTGCGGAAAGCATATCCGCGCCGGAAATCGAATCCCACGGCGCGGCGACGACCGTCGCCTCCGCGTTCAGCTCGCGCACCATGTCGAGCACTTCCTTTAAACGCTCTTCGGACACGTCCTGCGAACGGCTCAGGATCACACAGTCCGCCGCCTGGATCTGGTTGACGTAGAACTCGCCGAAATTCTTGCGGTACACGCGCGCTTTTTTCGCGTCGACGACCGCAACGCAGCTGTTGATCACGACCTCGTCGGAAAGAACACCGCTGACCGCGCGCTTGACGTCAGAAAGCTTGCCGACGCCGGACGGCTCGATGAGGATGCGGTCCGGATGAAACTGTTCCAATACTTTTTTGAGCGCTTCGGCAAAGTCGCCGACCAAAGAGCAGCAGATGCAGCCCGAATTCATTTCGGTGATCTCGATGCCCGCTTCCTGCAGAAACGCGCCGTCGATGCCGATCTCGCCGAATTCGTTCTCGATCAGCACGAGCTTTTCGCCGTTGAGACCGTCCGCGATCAGCTTCTTGATGAGGGTCGTTTTGCCTGCGCCTAAGAAACCGCTGAAAATGTCAATCTTTGTCATATATCTGTCCTTCTTTCCCCGCGGAGACGTCCCCCGCTTTTCTTTCGGTTGTTATCCTATCACACTTTTTGATTTTTGCAAGGTCCGCATTGTGGATTTTTTGTGAGATTGTTCCTGTTTTCCAATCGCGTCCGCCGAAATGCCGTCAGCGCGTTCCGTCCTTCTTTGCAAACCCGAACCGCACCTGAAGCGATTCGGTCGGGCACGCGCGGCTGCAGCGGCCGCAGCGGATGCATTCCGCCGAATTGAACTGTTTTTTCGGGTCGATCCCCATCGGGCAGACGGTTTCGCATTTGCCGCAGTCCACGCACACGTTCGGCGCATAATCGAGATGCACGAGCGCAATGCGGTTGAACATGCCGTAGATCGCGCCGAGCGGACACAGATACCGGCAGAACGGCCGCGAGATCAGAAGCGAAAGAAGCAGCAGCGAAATGAGTACGCCCATCTTCCACCAAAAGTACGCGCCGAGCTGTGCGCGCACCTGCGCGCTTCCCGCCGCAAGCGGTATCGCGCCGAGCAGCGTCCCGGACGGGCACAGGTATTTGCAGAAATACGGCACGAGAACGCCTTTGAACGCCGAATACAGCGGCAGCCCGATCACGAGCACCGCAAGCACCGCGTATTTCAGATACCGCAGATATCGCTCGAACGGGAACGTGCGGATCTTTTTGAAAAACGGAATCTTGTAGATCAGATCCTGCACCCACCCGAACGGGCAGAGCCAGCCGCAGATCCACCGCCCGAGCGTCAGCCCGAGCAGGATCAGAAATCCCAGGACGTAAAACGGAACCGCGGGCTTTTTATACGACTTGCTCATCGTGTTCTGCAGGGATCCGATCGGGCAGGCGCCGATCGCCGCGGGACACGAATAGCAGTTCAGCCCCGGCACGCAGACGGCCTTCGTTTCGCCCTGCTCGATCGTGCCGAGGAAGAAATGATGCAGTTTCGGATTTTGCAGCAGGAACGCGGCCGCCTGTACGGTCATCCGCTTCCACTCGCCTTTTACGCGTTTCGCCTTAGCCAATGCCGATACACTCCATACAGATCCGGATTGCCTTTTTCAATACGCTCTCGGCCTGTCCCGAAAAAATGCCGAACAGCAGAAAAGCCGTGCCCGCAATCGCGAGCACGGTGAAAATACCGATGCGGACGCCGCGCTTCACGGCAGCAGCGATTCCACGACCGCTTTCCAGTCTTCGTATTCCTGTCCGCCGATGACCGGTTCGCCGGTCTCGTCGCCGTCGCCGTCAAAGAAGTAGGTCGCGGGAATATACATGGACATCGTGCTGTACTTTTCCAGCGTGCCGGCTACGCCGAGCGTCGGGTAGGTTACGCCGGTATCCGCGATGACCGCCTTTGCGCCGTTGAGATCGTCGCCGACCCAGACGCCGAGAATCAGTACGTTCGGATATTCCTGATGAATGCGCTCAAGCGCGGGCATTTCGCCGACGCACGGACCGCACCATTCCGCCCAGAAGTTTACGATCACGAGATCGTATCCCTTGACGATATCGGAATTGATCGGATCCCCGGACAGCGTGGCCGTATCGAACGTCAGGTCCGGTTTCAGATCCGGAGTGTCTTCGCCGCCGAGCTCGGGCAGTTCGATATCGCCGGAGTGATCCGGCTCGGTTTCGGTTTCCGGATCGGTTTCGGGCGTGGTTTCCGGATCGGTTTCGGGCGTGGTTTCCGACTCGGCCGCTGGCGCGATCGTTACCTCCGCTTCCGTCTCCTGCGTGTTATCCGCGGGCGTGTTCTGATCCTGCGGCTCCGGATCCACCGTTGCCGTCGTACAGGCCGCCGCAAAGCAAAGCAGCAGGCACATAACAATCATGATCCATCTTTTCATGGGTGTTTCTCCTTATTTATAGAACTGTACGATTGTTCGTACCTGCATAGTGTATCATATCCCCTTGCGTTTGAAAATGTTTTTTTCGAAAATTTCACATATCCTCTTGACAAACGCATGGAAGGCGTTATAATTGTGCATGTACAATAAGCACAATTAAGGAGGACATATGAACATTCTGGACGTTCGAAACCTCAGAAAACAATATCCGGGCTTTCTTCTGGACGACGTGTCGTTTACCGTTGAGGACGGCAGCATCATGGGCTTTATCGGACGCAACGGCGCGGGAAAGACCACGACGATCAAGGGGATTCTGAACCTTCTGCACGTCGACGGCGGGCAGGTCCTGTTCGAAGGAAAGGACCTTCACGCAAACGAGACCGCATGCAAGGAGCGGATCGGGCTGGTGCTCGGCGAATTCAATTATTATAAAAGAAAGAAGCTTTCCGCGATCGCGCAGGTAACCCGCCGCTTCTACGCGGACTGGGACGAGACGCTGTATCAATCGCTTCTCACGCGCTTCTCGCTCGACACGGAAAAAAAGATTTCCGAGCTCAGTCAGGGCATGCGAACAAAGTTTGCGATCGCGCTGGCGCTGTCGCATCACGCGAAGCTGTTCATTCTCGACGAGCCGACCAGCGGGCTGGATCCCGTCTCGCGCGATGAGCTTTTGGAAATCTTCCGTTCGATTATCGAGGACGGCGAGCACAGCATTCTGTTTTCGACGCACATCATTTCGGACCTCGAAAAATGCGCGGACTTCATTACGTATCTGAAGGGCGGCAGGGTTCTCTGCTCGACTGACGCGGACAGCTTCAAGGACGCGTACCGGCTCGTCTCCGGCGAAGCGGAACAGCTCGAACGGTTCCGCGACAGGCTGATCGGCTATCGCGCGCACGCGTTCGGATTCACCGGACTGATGAAAAAGGAAGACGCCGAGCGCGCCGAGGGGCTCAAGATCGCTCCGGCGGACATGGAATCCATTATGATCTACACGGAAAAGGAGGACGACCATGAAAGCGCTGCTCTCTAAAGAATTCAAGCTCTGTCTGCACCCGGCGGTGTTCATCTATCTTGCACTGATCCTGATGCTGCTGATCCCGAACTACCCGTACCTCGTTTCGTCCTTCTTCGTCTGCAACGCGATCTTCTTCTGCTTCCAGCAGGCGCGCGAAAACGGCGACGCGATGTACACCGCGATGCTGCCGGTCAGTAAAGCGCAGGCGGTCAGGGCGCGCGTTCTTTTCGTTGTGATCATTGAGGCGATCGACCTCGTGCTCGTGGCGGGCATGTGCGCGTTTTCGATCGTTTCGATGCCGCATCAGAACGCCGGCGGCACGGATCACGGACTTTCGCTTCTTGCCTTCGCGCTCGTGCTGTTTGCGATCTTCAACCTGATCTTCCTGCCGAGCTTCTATAAGACCGGCTACAAGGCGGGTTCGGCCTTCTTAAAGGGCGCGATCGGCGTATGGATCTGGATCGTACTTTGCGAAGGTCTGATGATCGCGTCGCAGGCAGCCGTCATGGTTCCCTTCTTCCGCTTTATCCATGAGAATATCGACTGCATGCCCAAAACGGCACAGGCATGGACCGTACAGGGAATCCTGTTCGGTGCGGGGCTGTTGATCTATGCGGTCTGCACGGCATTGGCGGCGCATCTTTCCGTGAAGCGCTACGAAAAGGTCGACCTGCAATGAGGCTTTCCGTCAACCCGAACGATAAGACGCCGATCTACCGGCAGCTATACGAGCAGATCGCGTCGGAGGTGCTCTCCGGCGGGCTGCCCGCGGGTACGCCGCTGCCGCCGATCCGCACCGTCTCCAGAGAGCTCGGCGTTTCCATGATCACGGTGCGGAGCGCGTGGGACATGCTCGAACGCGACGGATATCTTCTGACGCGCACGGGCAGCGGGTGCTTCGTTGCGCCGATCAGCGAAACGCACCGGCAAACCAAGGTGGACGAGCGGCTCTCCTCCGCCGTCGACGCGCTCGTGACTGACGCAAAGGCGCTCGGCGTAGACAAGGACGCGCTGATTGCCCTGATCGGGGAAAAATACAGGTAAGAACGGACGGGCAATGCCCGTCCCTACCGCAACTTGCGCAAAGCGCGCGCATCGTTTGCAAAGCAAACATCACTGCAAAGCAAAGAGGACGGTCGCCCGTCCTCTTTACTTTAGCTTAATTCGCTTGTGCCCGTGCAGAGCTCGTAATACTTGCCGCGCTGGGCCAGAAGCGCGTTGTGATCGCCGCGCTCGATGATGCGGCCGTTTTCCAGCACCATGATGCAGTCGCTGTTGCGAACGGTGCTGAGGCGATGCGCAATCACGAACACCGTGCGGCCCTTCATCAGCGCGTCCATGCCGCGCTCGATCAGCTTTTCGGTACGCGTGTCGATCGAACTCGTCGCTTCGTCAAGGATCAGCACCGGCGGGTCGGAAACCGCCGCTCTTGCGATTGCAATGAGCTGCCGCTGCCCCTGCGAAAGGTTCGCGCCGTCCGCGACGAGCTGCGTCTCGTAGCCCTCGGGCAGATGCGAGATGAAGAAGTCCGCGTTTGCGATCTTCGCCGCCTCGATGCATTCCTCGTCGGTCGCGTCCAGCCGCCCGTAGCGGATGTTGTCCATAACCGTGCCGGAAAAGAGATGCGTGTCCTGCAAAACCATGCCGAGCGAGCTTCGAAGAGAGCTTTTTTTGATCTCGCGAATGGGGATGCCGTCGTAGGTGATCGTGCCGTCCGAGATGTCGTAGAAGCGGTTGATCAGGTTGGTGATCGTCGTCTTGCCAGCGCCGGTGGAGCCGACGAACGCGATCTTCTGCCCCGGATGCGCATAGAGCGATACGTCGGTCAGGACCTGCTTTTTGCCGTCATAGGAGAAGTCGACGTCGGTGAAATCCACCTCGCCGCGCAGCGGGATCAGCGCACCGTCGCGCTTCCAAGCCCAGTGTCCGGTGCGGCGGTCGGTCTCTTTGAGCGTACCGCCCGTTTCCTCGACGCGAACCAGCGTTACCGTGCCCTCGTCGACCTCGGCGGGCATGTCGATCAGCGCAAAGATGCGCTCCGCGCCCGCAAGCGCCAGAAGGATCGAGTTGAACTGCTGCGAGATCTGAGAGATGCGGTTCGCAAACTGCCGGATGTACTGCAAGAACGCGATCAGCACGCCGCCCTGCACCAGAAGCTCCTGATGATCGGCAAACCACGTTCCTTCCATCAGGAACGCTTCGCCCGGTACCGGCGTCGCGAGAAGCACGCCCACGGTGCAGGTGATCGCATAGAAGATATGCGAAATGTTGTTCATCAGCGGGCCCATGATGTTCGCGTACGTGTTCGCGTTCGTCGCGACGCGGCACAGCTCGTCGTTGTGCGTCTTGAATCCTCTTTGCGCGGCCGATTCATGGTTGAAGACCTTGACGACCTTCTGCCCCTCCATCATTTCCTCGACGTAGCCGTTGACCGCCGCCACAACACGCTGCTGCTTCACGAAGTTCTTACGGCTCCTTCCGCCGACGAGACGCACCACGTAGAAGATGCAGATCCCCATTACGACGACGATCAGAAACAGCGGGATCGACAGGTAAAACATCATGCCGATGTAGGCGATCAGCGACGTCACCGAGATCAGCATCTGCGTGATCGAGTGGTGTAAGAGCTCGCGGATCGCGTCGGTGTCGTTCGTATAATAGCTCATCAGCTCTCCGTGCGTATGCCCGTCGAAGAACGAGATCGGAAGCTGCTGCATCTTATTGAACATCTCCTTGCGAACCGCGCACAGCACGCGCGCCGAGCAGGAGAGCATGAGACGGTTCAGAAGGTAGTTGGTAACCGCGCCGATCAGATACAGCGCCGCCATCGCGATGAGCAGCGCGATGTACTTTGCCATATCGGCGTTCACGCCGTCCTCCAAGGCCTTGACGAGCGGATCCATCATATAATAGGTGGCGGTCGTCGCGGCGGAATACAGAAGGATCGAAAGCACCGCAACGATCAGCAGTCCGGTGCAGTTTTTATAATAGCGGAAGAGACGAAGGATCGTCTTTAACGGCTTTTCGGCGCGCTTTCCGCCCATTTTGCTGTTTAAGGAGCCTCCCGGCGGCATTACGCATTCGCCTCCTCTCGTACCTGTGATTCATAGACCTCGCGGTAAATCCCGCACCGCTGCATGAGCTCGGCATGCGTGCCGACGTCGGAGATCGCGCCGTGTTCCATGACGACGATCTGGTCCGCGTTTATGATCGAGCCGATCCGCTGCGCGATGATGATCTTGGTCATGTCGCGAAGGTTTTTAAGCCCCTCGCGGATTCTCGCCTCGGTTGCGGTATCGACCGCGCTCGTGGAGTCGTCGAGAATCAGAATCTTCGGTTTTTTCAGCAGCGCGCGGGCGATGCAAAGGCGCTGCTTCTGTCCGCCGGATACGTTGCAGCCGCCCTGTCCGAGGTCGGTATCGTATCCGTCCGGGAACGCCATGACGAAGTCGTCGGCACACGCGACCCGGCATGCCTCGCGGATCTGTTCGTCCGTCGCGGAAGGATCGCCCCAGCGCATGTTTTCACGAATGCTGCCCGAAAACAGCATATTCTTCTGCAGCACCATCGAAACGCCGTCGCGAAGCGCCGTCAGACCGTACTCGCGCACGTCGTGCCCCGACACGCGCACGGAGCCCGCAAGCACGTCGTACAGCCTTGGAATCATCTGCACGAGCGTCGACTTGCCCTCGCCCGTGCCGCCGATGATGCCGACCGTCTGCCCCGCTTGAATGCGCAGGTTGATATCTTTGAGGTTCAGCACCTCCGGATTGTTCGAATACGAGAAATCAACGTGATCGAACTCGATCTCGCCGGTCTTGACGACAAGGTCGCTTTCGGGGGAGTCGATGTCGATCGTCTCTTCGAATACTTCGTTGATGCGGTCCAGCGACGCGCGGGTCAGCGACAGCATGATGATGATCATGGAAACCATCGTCAGCGATGAAATGACCTGCGTGGAATAGCTCATCATAGAGGTCAGCTCGCCGATGCCTAAGCCGCCGAATTCCGTCTTGGTTACGGTCAGCACGTCTTCCCCGGCTTTCGACCCGTCTGTAAGCGTTCCCGTCACGCGCACGGACCGGTCCGTCGTGCCCGCCGCTTCGTCCTGCGCGGTCACCGTATACAGATAACTGATCGTATTCGACTGACCCGGCTCCAGAGAGAACGCGTGTTTTTCGTCCTCCGGCATCAGCGAATCCTCGATCGTGATGCCGGACAGGGTTTCTTCTCCGTTGTTTGTGACGACCACACGGTACTCGATCTGCGTCCCCGCAACGATCTTCTGCGGGGTCGTCACGCGCTGTCCGCCCAAAAGCAGCAGCACGATCGTCGCGCCCCACATGACCGCAAGCTGGATCGGGTTCGAAAGCGAAAACAGCTTTTGCGCGTAGATCTGCGTTTTCATCAGATCGTCCGCGCTCGTCTGGAATTTCTCCTTTTCATACGGCTCGCGCACGAACGATTTGACCACGCGCGCACCGATCAGGTTCTCCTGCACGGCGCCGTTCATGGCGTCGTATTTTTTCAGCATTCTGCGGAAGCGTTTGTGCCCGATCAGCACCAGGATCAGCATCGGCACCAGAATCAGCGGGATCGCAACGACGAAGATGAAGCTGAGCTCCACATTGATGCGGAACGCCATAACCGCGGCAAGCACCATCATGATCGGCGCGCGCACCATGATGCGAATGATCTGCTGATACGTGTTCTGCATATTGTTCACGTCCGTCGTCACGCGCATGACGAGCGAAGAGGTGCGGAATTTATCGGTGTTCTTGAACGAGAACGAAAGGATCTTTGAGAAGATCTTTTCACGCAGATTCTTTGCAAAACCCATCGACGCAACCGCCGACGTGCGCGCGGCAAGCGCGCCGCACAGCAGCGATAAAAGCGACGCCAAAGCCATCAGGCCGCCGACCCAAAGGATGAACTGCAGATTGTTCTGATACGGCAGGCGCGAGATCAGCCCCTTAAGCTGATAATTCTCCCTGCGGTACAGTCCGCCGTCGACCAGCGCCGCCATCAGAAGCGGAATCACGACCTCGAGCGCGACCTCAAAGATGATCAGCACCGGCGTCATGACCGAGGGCAGCACGTACCCCTTGACGCATGGCTTCAGGTGCCGGATGCCGGGTCCTTTTTGTTTTGTTTTCTTCATCGGATGAAACCCAATCCCCTATCATTATTACTATATTGTATAACACAAAACCGTGCCGTTCGCAAGCGCTCCACGCGCCTTTTTTCAGCGGTTTCACAATTCGCCGTTCCGGTTGCGGAAAACCGTGCGGCGTGCTATACTGTTCGCATGGAAGCAAACAAGAATCGCATCGTCGCAATCGACGTCGAAACCCCGAACGGAAGGGACGCCGCTATCTGTCAGATCGGCATCGTCGAAGCCGAATTCGGCGAAATCATCCGGACCGAATCCATTCTCGTCGACCCGGAGGTTCCGTTCGATCCGATCAATATCTCGATCCACGGCATTACGCCGGCGGACGTAAAAAACGCGCCGAACTTCCCGCAGCTATGGCCCCGGATTGCGGGGTATTTTTCCGATTCCGTGATCGTTGCGCACAACGCCGCTTTCGACCTCGGCATGATCACGGCCGTGCTTGCGCGATACGGCATTCCCGTGCCGCCGATCACCTACTGCTGCACCGTGCAGATGGCGCGCAGACGCTTTTCGCGCGAGACGTACGGCTCATACAGGCTCGATACGCTCTGCGCCGCGTTTGATATCCGGCTCGATCACCATCACGATGCGCTCTCCGACGCAACGGCGTGCTACCGGCTCTATCGCGAACTGCTTGCGGATTACGGCGAAGACCCGCGGGACGTGCGCCCGTATAAAAAAACCGTTAAGCCCGCTCAGGCGCCGGTCGGAACGTTTTCGACCGAGACCGCCGAAAACGCGGAGCTTCGAAATCTTCGCGCGCTGCTGGACGGCGTCGAGCCCGTAACGTTTCTGAACCCGGGCGATTCGATGGCGATCGCGCATTGGATGGACCGGCACGTCGAGCTGTCCGGCGAACCGCCGTTCGACACGATCTTTCTCTATCTGTACCGCATGATCTCCGACAAGCCGCTCACGGCTTCGGAGGCGGAAGATCTGAAACGGCTGCTGCGCGAACGGTCCTGAACCGTTGAAAAAGGGACTGTGAATCTATTCGAAACAGTCCCTCCTATGGTTTCTTACGAAAAAACCGCCGCGGGAACGCAGCGGTTTTTCGTTGATTCGTCTTATTTTGCTTCTGCCTTTTCTTTCCCGTTCAGCACGAACTTCCAGAGAAGCGCCGCGATCACGCCGCCCACCATCGGGCCGACGAGGAACACCCAGTAGTTCGAAAACGCCGTACCGCCCGCAAACAGAGCCGGGCCGAAGGAACGCGCCGGGTTGACGCTTGTGCCGGTGAAGTAAATGCCGAGCAGATGAACGAGCGTCAGAGAACCGCCGATGACGAGACCCGCGACGTTGCTGTTCTCCTTCTTGGACGTTGCGCCGAGTACCGCCAAAACGAAGATGCAGGTGAGGATCGCTTCAATCAGCAGGGAGCCGATCAGGTTCGGCTGGTTTGCCGCCATACCGATCAGATCGTTTGCGCCGATACCCGCGCCTTCGGGAAGGATCCCCTTCAGGAGCGCCGCGCCTGCCGTTGCGCCGGCAAACTGTGCGATCACGTAGCAGATGAAATCCTTGACGCTCATGCCGCCGTTGATCAGAACCGCAACGGAAACCGCCGGATTGATGTGGCAGCCGGAGATGTTGCCGATCGAATACGCCATCGCGACGATGACGCCGCCGAACGCCAGCGCGGTCATCAGAACCGACGCGACGTTTGTCACGTCACAGATGAGGCCCGCGACACCGCACGCCACAAAGACGAGCACGAACGTGCCGATAAATTCGGCGATGTACTTTCTGAGATCTTTCATAAGACTCCTCCTCTTATTTTTCTGATACGGCTTTCGCCGACCATATAAAATAGTATATCATCGTTCCCCGGAAAATGCAAGAGCGGACGTTCACCCTTCGACCGGATAGCGCGCGGTCAATCCGACGATGCTCCGCAGAATCAGCGCCGCGTCCGAAGCGGTCAGCGCGTCAGTTCCGTCGACCTTCGCGTTTTTCTCCCCGCGTGCGGAAAGCGCCGCCGACCCGATGAGCGCGCGAAGCACGAGAGACGCGTCCGCCGCCGTAATCCTGCCGTCGCAATTTGCGTCGCCGTAAAGGACGCCGAGCCCGAACGGGTTCAGACGCGCGCCGACCGAGCGTTTTTCGGAATGCAGCGTGTCGGCCGCGCAGACGGAATCCGACTTGATCGCCTCGGCGAACGCAAAGCGGATCTGCGCCCCCTCCCGCAGCGTTTCGGAAAGTGAAAACCACAGCGTCAGCAGGGGCGTGTTTTCATTCAGCAGCGTGCCGCTCGCGGAAGCGAACGCGTAGCGGATCTGTCCCGCTTCGTTCGCATTGACAACGCTCATCGAGCCGCCGGGCGCCTGATGCTTCACGTAGGTAAGCTGATTCGCGTCGTACAGCAGCCGGAACGAAATCGAAGAGAGCAGCCGCTCGCTCGTCACGCCGTTGAGAAACAGGTCCACGCGCAGGCAGTCTTTTCCGCCGACCGTCTCGATATGATCCTCGACGTATCCGCCGTCAATGCGGATCACGTAATCGCCCGCGGTCGGAAGCGCCGCAGGCTGCACGTCCGCGTTTGCCGCGGGCAGGAAAGCGAGCGCCAGCAGCAGGACAAGAAGAAGCGAAAACGCTCTGTTTCGAAAATGCATAGACCGTCCTTTCCGCGCAAATCGCGCATTTCTGTTCGCAGACAGATTCATTATACAGAGCGCGGCCCCAAAACACAAGACGGGGCGGCGTGCGCCGGGAGAAAAAAGGGATCCTCCGGCTGCCCGGAAGATCCCGAGATGAAGATCGTTTAATGCGCCAGTTTATATGCGTCGGCGGCTGCCGAGAACGCATAGATGGCGCACACCGCGTCGTAGGAGGTCGCATCATACGCCTGATCCAGCGCGCTTTTTACGTAGGACAGCGCAGAGACGCGCACCGTCGTCGTGCCGTTGTCTGTCGCGAGATCGATCCGGAACGTTTTGCCGAGCATGTGCGCCGAGAGTCCCGGAATCTCCACGAGATACCGCCCGCCGTCCTTTACAACGCTCACCGTATCCGTTCCGATCTGCGCCGAAACGCT
This sequence comes from Clostridia bacterium, assembly GCA_017388175.1. Taxonomy (GTDB): domain Bacteria; phylum Bacillota; class Clostridia; order Christensenellales; family CAG-138; genus UBA3792. The sequence continues at coordinate 11,955 of JAFOTD010000005.1, forward strand.
GCCTGCGTAGCTCGCGGCGGGCGTGAAGTACACGCGAATCGCCGTCTTGCTGTCAAGCACAAGCGAGAAGGTGCTGCCGGTGACGTCGTCAGTTCCGAGCGTCTGCTGAATCCCCTTGTCCGCAACGGCGGCGCGGGTCGCATCGTAATCGTAGCTCGCGGTATAGTACGCGTCCATTTCGGCGTAGTCCGTTCCGATTTCAAATCCGCGTTCGTCCGCAAGTTCAAGCTGCACGTAATGACCGTAATCGGCAAGCGATTTGATCAGCGTCTTCGTCGTCTCGTCAAACATGCTCTGGTTTGCTTCGAACGTCTGGACGTACTGCTTCACGGAATACGTCTTTTCAATCGTCTGTCCGTCGCCGTAATGGAACGTCGCCGTGATCGTGTCCGCCATCTGGATCGCGTTGACGTAGCAGGTGAAGCCGTAATACGTTCCGCTCGCGTTCTTATAGTCGGCATTGTAATCGGCGCGCTCCGTGATCGTACCTCTGCCGGAGATGTCAAAGGTCATGTAGCTGTCGGCATAGTCCACGCCGCTGATCTCGGGCAGATCAAGGAAGAAATGCACGCCGATGCTGTCCGAAAGCACGAGCGACTGGGTCTTGAATGCCGGCACAACGTCCGGCGCTGCGCTGACCTCGCGCTTATAGAGCGAGATGGCCTTCTGTCCCGTATACGTGGACGATTTATAATAACGGAAGCGGGTCTGACCCGAGTTTGCGTTAAACCGCAGATACGCGCCGCCGGAGACGATGTTCGCGTCCGTGCCGGAGAGCGAAAGCGTGTTCGTGTATGCTGTGGTCGTACTGCTCTTCAGCCCGTTCGCGTCGGATGTCTGCCCGATATAATAACCGCTTGCGGATTTTACTGAATACGCGTCGCCGTCCGCGGCGATTGTGAAATAGAACGTATCCTCGCTCGCATCGAGCGTGAAGCTCTTGCCGGAAAGCTTGTCCGAAATATCCTGATAGTTGGAAGTCGCGTCAAGCGTATCCCGCGAACCGTCGAACGCGTAAGCGTCGTTATAGACGATCAGATAGTCGCCGGACCAGTCGGAAGGCTCGGTTTCGACCAGCGTATAGGTCACGGTCGTTCCTGTGTCCGGCGTCGGCGTGGGCGTAGGCGTAGGCGTCGGCGTGGGCGTCGGGGTCGGCGTCGGCGTGGGCGTCGGGGTCGGCGTTGTGTCCGGCGTCGGCGTCGGGGTCACGTCCGCCGTGCACTTATAGAGCTTGATCGCCTTCTGATTGGTATATGTGGCCGATTTGTAATAGCGGAAGAGCGACGCGGACGCGTTGAACCGCAGATACGCGCCGCCGGAGCCGATCACGTTCGCGTCCGTTCCGGAGAGCGAAAGCGTGTTCGGGTATGCCGTGGTTGCGCTGCTGTCAATGCCGTTGGAATCGGACGCTCTGCCGATATAATAGCCGCTTGCCGACCGGATCGAATACGCGCTGCCGTTCGGCGCGATCGTGAAGTAGAAATTGTCCTCGCTCGCGTCGAGCGTGATCGTCTTGCCGGAAACGGTGACCGTCTTGTGGCTGCCCGCCGTATCGATCGCTTCAAGCGAGCCGTTCATGGCGAACGGGCCGTCGTTATAAACGATCAGGTATTTGCCCGACCAGTCGGACGGCGCGGATTCGACGAGCGTATAGGTCACGGTCGAGCCGTCGCCGGGCGTCGGCGTCGCGGTTGCCGTGGGCGTTACGCTCGCCGTCGGGGTCGGCGTCGTTACCGGCGTGCCGCCGGAGGCGTTGCCGCTCGGGGTCTGATAATCCGAAGGCGGGGTCATTCCGAAGATCAGCCACGCGTATTCGGGGTAGTCGATAAAGACGTTGCGGTTGCCCTGCACGTTTTCGCACTGGTCATTTCTGCTCATTTCCCACGTATCGACCGGGTCGAGCTGCATCCATTGCAGCAGCGTGTCGCGCGATTCGATGACCTGAATCCCGTTATTCGCGTCGTCGCCCGTTCCGATGGTCGGGTTCGGGTCGTTCTCGTAAAGGTTCGGCTCCTGCCAGCGGCACCAGACGTACAGCAGGATGCGCGCGACGTCGCCCTTGATGTTGTCGTTGACTTCGACGAGCCCGTTCCCGCTTGTGCTGTACCACAGAACCGTCTTGCCGCCGTAGGCGTAGGTTTTATAAGTGCCCAGCACGCCCTTGACGTTGCCGAACGTATAGTTGTTTCGCGTCGAGTTGACGTTCGCGTTCGTCGGGCGCAGATGGTGCAGGTCGCTGCCGGCGTTGCTCTCATAGAAGCTGCCGCGCGATTTCGGCCATACATGCTCGCGGTTATAGCTGGAGCTGATTTCATCCGAATAAAACAGCACGGCGTCGCTCGAACCGTTGTTCGCGTCGGTCTTGGGCCAATAGTCCGTCAGCGAGCCGTAGCTGACGGTTTTGGTCATCGTCGACGACATCAGCGAGCTGAGGCGGCTGAACATCGCGCTGTTCATCGGGTCGGACGAAGAACCCGCAAGCTGACTTACGGCTTCATAGGTATAATTGCCGGTATAGTACGCCTGTGCCTGGCTTGACAGCGACGTGCAGACGACGTGCCGCGTGCCGGTGTTGGAAACAAGCGTGCCGGTCTTTGCCTCGGTTGCCGGAAGATAGGCAATCGCAAGCAGCAGCACGAGAAACACGGAAACCGTTCGCTTCCAGAAACGCATGTCTCTTTCCTTTCCGCGCGAAAAAAAGCGCATTCCACTCCATATTATAAAGAAAGTATATAGGATTTCAGGGAAAAGTGCAAGCGGATTCTTTCATTTTACACCGCTTTTCGCGAAAAAAAGACGGCGGACAAATCTGCCTTCGCCGTCACAGTCTCAATCGAAATCCGGTTCTTCCACGTAGGACGTGATGCGCAGATCGTACTGAAACTGCTTCCGCAGCAGCTCGTACCGTTCCGCGTACCAGTTCGGGCGGTTGGTATCCCAGCGCCACTCGTTCAGCGTCGGGTCTTCGGCGGTCGTGTTGACCACGCAGTCCGGAACCAGCTTCCGAAACGTTTCCACCTGCTCCTCCGGAATCGGATTGTTCGAGATCCAGAGCCGTTCGAGCTTCACAAGCCCGTACAGCGGCGTGATGTCCGTGATCTCGTTCATTGACAGGTTCAGGTGCTTCAGCTCCGTACACGCGGCAAGCGCCGAAACGTCCGATACGCTGCCGTTGAACAGCTCCGCGTATTCGAGTTTGGGGCAATGCGCAAACGCAGAGATATCCGTCGGCTCATGGATCGCGACGATGCAGACCTCGAGGTCCGGCATGTACGCGACGAAATACGGATTCTGGATCAGGTTGTGTCCGAGATCGAGGTACTTGACCTCGTTGCAGTAAATCAGAGGCGGAACGTCCGCGTCGGTCAGCATCGGGTTGGAGATTGCGTCCGCAAAGTGGATCATGCGCACGTCGGTCCGGCACGAATAGACGCCGACGTGCACGCGCCATACGATTTTGGGCGACGGGTACGCCTCGCGCAGCCTGCCCATTTCCTCGTCCGGAATGCCGCACTCCTCCATATCGAGCCGTCCGACGTTGTACAGATACGGCAGCAGCGCGAGGAGCTCGTCCGTATGCTCCGCAAGGGGAATGCCGCTGAAAACGACGACGTCGTCCGTCAGCGAAAACGGGACGCCGAACGCTTCCGTATTCAGCTCGACGCGCAATCCCGGCTGCGCGTCCATCAGCGGCTTCGCCTGCTCCAGCGTCCAGTCCGTACTGCCGTCCTCACGGTTCAGCCGCACTTCGGAAAGGTTCGGAAGCGCCCGTACGCATTGCGCGAGCGATTCGCACCGGTTCGGCGAAACGTCCGAGAGATCGACCGACGCATCGGTGCAGCGAACGGTTTTGCCGCCGATATCCACCGCATAGTCGAGCGCCGCATCCGGCAGCGCGTCCAGAAGCGCCGACGCTTTTTCGCCCGTCATCGGCTCGGTCACCGTCAGCGCGCGCAGGTTCGGAAGGAAGGTAAGGAGCGACGCGTCCGGCACGCGCGAAACGCTTGCCTCCGCCGCGACGTTCGGGATCGTCTCGCCGCCGATCGCGACCGAATAAAGCACCTCCACGTCCGGATGGCTCGATGCGTAGCCGAGAATCGCTTCATAACAATCGCTTCCGGTCACGTCAAGCGTCTTCAGATCGGGAATCTGTTCGATACGCGCAAAATCCTCCGCTTCGACGATCGCGCGCAAAACGCCGTTCTCCGCGATCTGTCCTCCGACGACGATCGGCGTCGGTTCCGCCGGCGCCGGGCCTTCCGCATCCGGACCGGCGGACGTATTGCAGCCGACGGCAAAAAGCAGCATACAAAAACAAAGGACGGCTTTCCTTCCGAACGGTTTCAACGTATTCCTCTCCCCCATTGACATCGTATCTTCAGTATAGCATACCCCGTCCGATATGGAAAGCAAAAAAAGATTCCCGGATCATAAAAAAACAGCGCCGTCCGGCGCTGCAAAAGGTGTGTTAATGATGATAGCCGTCGTGAACGGTCGGCGTGCTCGAAGAGGGAAGCTGTTCGCTGTAACCGAATTCGAGCGCGTCCAGCCACGGACGCTGAATATCGCCGGTTCCCGGCGCGAGATGCTTGTTCAGAAGCTCGCCCATAAAGACCATTCCGCACGAGGAACCGCCGTCCATGTTATACGCGACGGTGCAGCCGCGGTCGATAAAGAGCTGCGCAAAGTATTCGAGCGTGATGCTCATCGAATACCTGCCCTGACGTCCGTCGGTGATGATGGCGATCCAGTGCCCCGGCTCGACCATGCCGATGCCCGCGCGCGGATTCGGCGTCTTTAAACGGCTCTTTTGCGTCGAAGGATCAATCTGTCCGTTCTCAACCAGAACCGGACCGAAGCTGTAGGAATCGCGCACGCCGTGATCCATCAGCACCCGCGCCGAAACGCTTCCCGCGCGTTCCACGCGCATCGACATGCCGTCGTCCCCTATAATCAGCATATCCGCGCGGCGGTTGTCGTCATAGAAGACGCCGCGCCGGATCAGACAGCCCTTGAGATTCGCTTCGTTGTTGATGCAGTCCCCCGAAACGGCGAGCACCGCACCTTCCTCGCGCGCGTACTTCCACGGAATCAGATACTTCATCCGGGCGGAGGCGCGGAAGCTCGAATACTCGCGCATGCGGATATCGGCCGCGTAATACACCAGCGGTCCCTTGTCCAGATAGGTCGTGTGGACCTCCTGTATGTCGATCGAAAGGACGCGGTTTTTATACCACCAGTGCCCGTTCTCGAAATCGGACTCGAATTCCTCGCCGTCCCCGTCGAGAAAATACGCCGCGTCCGGATCGGGCGTCGGCTCCGGTGTGGGTTCCGGCGTGGGTTCCGGCGTGGGCTCCGGCGTGGGCGTCTCCGTCGGTTCCGCCGTCGGATCGGGCGTCGGCTCCGGTGTGGGCGCATCGGATACGACCGGTGTCGGCGCAGCGGATACGACCGGCGATTCGACCGTTTTTTGCGCGGGCGCATTGCCGATCGGAAGCACATTCAAAAGCGCAAGCAGCGTAAGAGCGGCGCCGAGAAGCAGCGGAAGAAGCGCGAAGACCGCGCGCTTTTTCCGGTCGAGCCTGCAGAGCGCGAACCAGAGCGCGGCGGCGAGCGCAATCCCGATTCCCGCGGGCAGCCACGCAAGCGGCGCGATTCCGGTTTTCGGAGCGTTCTCCTGCACGGTCGTCTTTGGCGCAGGCGTTTCGGGCACGGCGATCTCGCCCGATTCGATTTCCGGCACGGCGGTCGCAACCGGCTCCGCGGTCGGCGCTTCCGCCGGCGGTTCGGTCGGCTCCGGGGCGGGCTCCCGCGTCGGTTCGGGCGTCGGCGGGGGCGTAAGAACGCGGTAATCGCTAAAAGCGCCGGTATTTAAATGCTCCAGAAGATCGTTACGCGCCTTATCCTCGCCGACCGTGCTGTCGACGAGCGAAAGCGTGAGCGTCTCCGGGATCGGACGGCGATAGACGCGCCGTTCCCTGTACGTCTGATAAAGCGTCTTTGCAAGATCGGACGCCGAAACGCCGTCGTACGCGTACAGCGGAACGTCGAGCGCGATCCGTGTTTCACCCGTTGCGGAAAGCGTATACACTTTTTTAACCGCGTGCGGCGTCAAAAGCTTCGGGAACTGTTTCGAATCCCCCGCCTGCCGTGCGGCGGTCACCGTCAGCTCCGCGATGACGCTGCGCGTCAGCCTGGCGTCGTCCGGCGCGGGGTCGAGCGTCACGATCACGTCGGGCGTCAGCGTGCGGATCCGTTCGACGAGATCCTGCAAGGCGGCCTTTTCTCCGCCGAGAAAACTCAGCGCGGTCTCCCTGCTCCACGGATTCGTGTCCCGCGCGGCGCCGAAATACGGCATCCGCCCGATTCCGCATGCTTCCAGAATCTGCATGCACTGATGCGTTTCGTAACCGTCCGCCTGCGTCAGATACACGACCTGCACGGACAGCCCGTGCTCGCCCGAAAGCAGCGCGAAAAGTCCGCCGAGCTGTTCGAGCTCGTCGCCCGGCCTGTCTAAAACGACCAGCACGTCCGCGTGTTCTCTCGCGTCCGGAAAAGGCGTCACGAAATCCGAGGCGCAAGCAAGCCACTCGGAAAGCACCGTGGATTTATCGGTCGATTTCAGCACGACGGAGACGACGCCCTCCGCTTCGATCGGGATCCATTCGCGGAACGCCGGGTTCGAATACGGCTGCCGCAGAACGGTTTTGCCGTCCGCGTCCAGAAACGTCAGCTCAAACGAGGCGGGACGCTGATAGAAATCAAGATACAGTCCGGCGGGAGCCGCGCCATTTGGGAACTGCATCGTAAGCGTCTCGTTCTTGCGCAGCGTGACCGTGGTAAACGGATCGCCGTCCGAAAGGTGCTCCGTATAGGTCACCTCCTGCGGCGCGATAAACGTGCAGGGCAGCACGCCGGTTTCGCGGTCCTCCTGCTCGCCGAATACTGCCGCCGGGAAGAGCAGCAGTATGGAAAGTACGATCAGCGTAATTCGTTTCGTCATAGGGATTCTCTCAGACAATCGGTTCCTTCGCGCAACGGCGCGTTATTCATACAGATACACGACGAGAAGCTTCCACGCTCCGTCGAGCTCGACCGCAACGATGCGGACGTTCGTTACCGTCTCGCCCCCGACGAACAGCGGTCCCGAAAGAACGGCGTACTGCTCCGCCTCGATCCCGAGCGCGCGGTTCTCCTCAAAGATCTCCGTACCCGTGCGGTACTCCGTATGAAGCTGCCCCGTAAGCTTATATGAATCGCCGTACGCTTCCGAAAGGCGTGCGTTGAGATCGCCCGCGAGCGTTGCGTAATAGCCGCGCATGACAGCCTCCGGCGAATCGCCCCCGCCAAACGTTTCGGGATGCGCGCCGAGCACCGGTTCGGACAGCTTTGCAAGCTTCGCGAGCGTTTCGCCGTCGCCGTCGTTCAGCGCGGCGATGACCGCGTCGCCGACCTCCTCGGGTGTTTGAAACGCCGCGGACGTTTTTTTGCACGACGCGGCTGCGACAATCACGATCACGGCGATCAGCACGACGAGCGCCGCGGCGCCGATCAGCAGCAAACGGCTTTTCCGCAGACCCGTCCGCCGCTTCGCGCGGCCTGTTTGCGGATTCGATGCGATGGGTTCGGAAACGGCGGGCTGCGCTTTCAGGCGAACCGGTTCCTGTCTGACCGGCTCGGAAACGGCCGGCCATTCGGACGCCGCCGGTTCCTTTTCGCGCGCTGTACCGGGCCATTCGAACGCCGCCGGTTCCTTTTCGCGTGCTGTACCGGGCCATTCGAACGCCGCCGGCTCTTTTTCGCGCGCTGTACCGGGCCATTCGAACGCCGCCGGTTCCTTTTCGCGCGACTCCGCCGCCCAGTTTGCGGACGATTTTCTGTTCCCGCGCTTCTTCTTCGGCGCGGGTTGCGGCGTTATCGGTACGGCCGTTCCGCATTTACGGCAAAACAGAGCGCCTGCTGACAGTTCCGCTCCGCAGTTGATGCATTTCATGATCTTCCTCTTTTCCGCGCCGCGCGCCGTTTCGGCGCACGGATCGACAGGATTCGATACCGGTATCGTATCACGGCTTTTTACACCGGTCAAGCGTAAGGAACGGGTATTTCCAATGTTTTTACAACTATATGACATTTTTCGCGCGCAAAGGATCCTTCCGTTTTTGTCTTGCGAACGGCGGAAAACGTGATATACTGTAAAGAAAGAAAGACGGCGAATGATCGCCGAAAGGAGTTTGGGGATGAAGCTGCAAAGAAAGATTGCGCTGCTGACGGCGCTGCTGTTGATCGCCTCGCTGCCGCTGATCACCGCCGTAATTGCGGACGCGGGTGATTTTTCCGGGAACAGCAGTTTCGGCGGGAGCAGCTCCGACGACGACAACGGGATTATCGGCACCTGTCTCAACGTCGGTCTCAGGGCAGCCTGCGTCATTTCGGACTGCGCGGTCGAATCCGGCGCGTGTACGCGCGGACAGACCGTCGTTGCGATGATCTTTATCGGCGCAATCCTGATCGTCGGGTACTTCCTGCTTCGCAAATTCCGCGGAAAATCCGGCGCGGCCGCGAGAACCGTCGCCGCGCAGCCAGTGATCCGCTCCGTGCCGAACGCGGCGGACGGCGCGACGAATCCGATTTCGGGCTATCAGGCGCTCGATCCCAACTTCTCCGCGGAGGATCTCAAGGAAGAGCTGCAGAACCTGTTCTTCCGCATGCTTTCCTGCCGCGAACAGCGCGATGCCGCGCCGATCGAACCGTACTTTACGGAACGCGCGTACCGCACGCTTTCCGAAGAGATCCGGCAAATGACCGAAAAGGGCGAGCACGAGCATGCCGACCGCACCGCCGTGCTGGAGGCGCGCGTCAAGAGCTTCCGCCGCGGCGAAACGGAGGACTCCGTCTTTGCGGAAATCTTCGCGCGGACCACGCTCTACCGCACGAACGACGAGACCGGAAAGGTCGTCTCCGGCAGCAATAAGGAGGAACAGTTCCTTCTGTACGCGTTTACTCTGACGCGCAGCGTTTCCGTAAAGACCGCGCCGCGCGACACCGGCGTGATCAAGCGGCACTGCCCGAACTGCGGCGCGCCGATCTCCGAAAACGAGACCGTCAAATGCCCGTATTGCGACAGCGTTCTGCCGCTCCGGGCGGACGCGTGGCGCATCGACGCGATCCGGGCAACCTTCGGCCCCGGCTCGTCAAGGACGCCGTCTTCGATGCTGACGCCGATCGATACCTACCGGACGGTTGACGGGAACTTCTCGCCGGACGGTCTTAAAAACCGGCTGCAGGATCTCTATCTCAAGATGCAGGACTGCTGCACAAAGCGCAATTATGAGCCGATCCGTCCGTTCTTTGCGGACAGCTTCTATCAGCAGCTCAACCGCCAGGCGGAAAGACTGAAGGCGGCAAATCAAACCAATTACGTGGAAGATATCTCCGTCCTGTCCGTCGATCTTCGCGGATATTATCAGGACAAGGGCGAGGACGTCATCATCGCCGAAATTTGCGCGCGCATCACGGACTATACGTTAAACGACGTCACCCGCGCGCTGGTCTCCGGCAGCAAGACCCGGAAAAAAATCATGGTCTATGAATACGCGCTGTCCCGTCCGATCGGCAGAAAGACCGGTGAGAAGAGCGAGGAATCTGCCGAGCGGTACTGTCCGAACTGCGGCGCGCCGCTGTCGGTCAACGAGAGCGTCAAGTGCCCGTACTGCGGTGCGGTGATCTCGTTCGCGGACCACGACTGGACCGTCTATTCGATCAAGGGCATCTCGCAGCAGACGCTTTAAACGATCCGGTCTGCCGCAACGTTCGGCAGACCGATTTTTCATCCTGTGCATACGGAGGGTTTTATGGAGTTTGATTTCACGACGGTGCTCGACCGGCGCGGCAGAGACGCGCTCGCGGTCGACGTGATCCCCTATCGCGACGTTGCGGTCGAAGACGGGCTTCGCCCGATCCCCATGTGGGTCGCGGACATGAGCTTCAAAACGGCGCCTTCGATCGTCGAAGCCGTTCAGAAGCGGCTCGATCACCCGAACTTCGGGTATTTCATGCTGCCGGACAGCTACTTTGACGCGATCATAAACTGGCAGAAAACGCGCCACGGCGTCGAAGGGCTTATGAAAGCGCACATCGGCTATGAAAACGGCGTACTCGGCGGCGTGTCCGCCGCGATCCGCTCGCTCACGAACGAGGGCGATCCGATCCTCGTGCACAGCCCGACGTATGTGGGCTTTCTGCACGTTCTGCACGATCTCGGAAGAAAGGTCGTAACAAGCCCGCTCGTGCGCGACGCGAACGGCGTATGGCGCATGGATACCGCCGACATGGAGCAAAAGATCAAAGAAAACGGCGTGAAGCTCGTCATCTTCTGCTCGCCGCACAATCCCTGCGGACGCGTATGGACGCGCGGGGAGATCGTATCGGCGATGGACGTATACCGCAAATGCGGCTGCACGGTGATCTCCGACGAGATCTGGGCGGATCTGACGTTTGACGGGCACAGACATATCCCGACGCAGAGCGTTTCCGAGGACGCAAAGATGCGCACGATCGCGTTTTACGCCCCGTCGAAGACGTTCAGCCTCGCCGGGCTGATCGGTTCGTATCATATCATCTATAACGAGAGCCTTCGTAAAACCGTCACCGCCTGCGGAAGCGCGACGTACTACAATTCCTGCAACGTTCTTTCGCTGCACGCGCTTTTGGGCGCGTACAGTCCGGAGGGCGCGCGCTGGCTCGACGAGCTTAAAACCGTGCTGTATCAAAACCTCCGCTATGTGAAGGACTATATGGAAACGGAATTCAAAGGCGTTTCCATGTTCCTGCCGGAAGGTACGTACATGCTGTTTCTGAACTGTCGGAAATGGTGCGACGCGCACGGTGTTTCCATGGACGAGCTTTTAAAGCGCGGCGTGCGCGCGGGCGTGATCTGGCAGAACGGTGCGGATTTCGGCGATCCGGACAGCATCCGCTTAAACGTCGCCCTGCCGTTTTCGCTCGTCGAAGAAGCGATGGAGCGGCTCAGAACGCGCGTTTTTACCGACTGAAACAGTTCCGTGCGCGGCGAGAAAAATATACAGTATAATTTTAGCGCGCGGGCTTGACTTTGTCCGATAATCGTCGTATCATCCCCGTGTATAGACACAATGGCGTGATTTTGGGTTTCACCCGTTTTTTCGGGCGAAAACCGGCCGCAAAAGTGTTGAATAAAAAGTGAGGACGAACATGGAA
>JAFOTD010000058.1 GCA_017388175.1 Clostridia bacterium
ACAACGCCGTGACGGACCACTTCGATGCGGCCGATGCGCGGGCTGTGGTACGGGAAGGTACGCTCGACGCCGATGCCGTAGGACATACGGCGAACGGTAAAGGACTTGCGGATGCCGCCGCCCTGGATCTTGATGACGATGCCTTCAAAGTTCTGCAATCTTTCACGGTTGCCCTCGACGACCTTCACGAAAACGCGAACGGTATCGCCGACTTCCAGCTCGGGCAGGTCGCTTCTGAGCTGTTCTTTTTCGAGTTCACGAATGATGTCGGACATGTTTAATTATTCTCCTTTTTCTTATTGAAACAGGCGTTCACGATCAATGCTGTCGGCGGACCGCCCGATGTCGCAAGGCGCATTATACCATAGAATGTATGGGAATGCAAGCCCCAATTTTGCTTATTTTGCGGGATTATTTCCGAATGTTCCGAGGAGGCACACTGTAAGCAAAATGGCTTCCCCTTGAGGGGAAGCTGTCGCCGTCAGGTGACTGATGAGGTGTTATTCGTACTTGCTTGACACCTCATCCACCGCAAGCGGTCCCCCTTCCCCTCGAGGGGAAGGCCAGTGTATCCGATCGGATCTATCGCGGATTTTTTCCGAAGGTTCCGAGGAGGCACGGGCGCATTTCCCGCGTCTTTTCCATCGCCTGCTCGTGACGCCATTTTGCGATATTCGCGTGATGCCCGTTTAAGAGGATCTCCGGCACGTCCAGCCCGCGGAACGACGCGGGACGCGTGTACTGCGGATACTCTAAAAGCCCGTTGGCGTGCGATTCGTCCTCCGCGCTCTCCTCACTTCCGAGCACGCCCGGAATGAAGCGGGAAAGACAGTCGATCAGCACCATCGCGGGCAGTTCGCCGCCGGTCAGCACGTAGTCGCCGATGCTGATCTCCTCGTCAATCAGCGTGTTCACGCGCTCGTCCACGCCCTCGTAATGCCCGCAGAGCAGAACGATGTGATCGAGCCGGCTCAGCGCCTTTGCGCGTTCGCTTGTCAGAAGCTTTCCGCGCGGGGTCAAAAGGATGCGGTGCGGCTTTTCATCGCCGCAGACCGCCGTCATGCAATCAAAGATCGGCTGCGCCATCATGACAAGCCCCGCGCCGCCGCCGAACGGATAATCGTCGGTCTTTCTATGCTTGTTGTCGGCATACGCGCGGATGTCGTGTGTCCGGATCTCCAGAATGCCGCCTGCCTGCGCGCGGCCGAGAATGCTCGCGTTCATTACGCCGGCGAACATTTCCGGAAAGAGGGTCAGAATGTCAATCTTCAAAGAGCCCGACCTCCTTTAAAACCGCCGCGTCGAACGTAATGCGGCCGCTCTCGGTATCGACTTCGTGCAGCACGCGCTTCAAAGCCGGCACCATCAGCTTGCCGTGTTCGATCTCATAGACGTCGTTCGCACCGGTCTCATACACGTTGGTGAGTCTGCCGAACGCGTTCCCGTCGGTATCAAACGTCTCGCAGCCGCAAAGATCGGTCACGAAATACGTATCCTTCGGAAGCTTCACGCGGTGTTCCCTGTCCACGCAGATGTACGCGCCGCGAAGCGCGTTCGCGGCTTCGGGCGTTTCATACCCCTCGATCGAAAGAATGACGCTGTCGGGCGCAACGGATGAAACAACAAGCTGCACGGGGCGCATTTCCCCGTGCATTTCGAGATATGCTTCTTTTAAGCCGCGAAAGCGCTTGCTCGAATCGGTCAGCGGTTCGACTTTCACCGCGCCGTGTACGCCGTGCGGACGCACGATCACGCCGATCCGGTAGAACGCTGCGCTCACAGAATGTCGACGACGACCTTCTTTTCGTCGTTGATCGACGCCGCTTTGACGATCGCGCGGATCGCCTTGGCAATGCGTCCCTGCTTGCCGATGACCTTGCCGGTATCCTCGGGGTCGACGACAAGCTCGATCACGACGCTGTCGTCCTCTTCACGGGTCGTCACTTTGACCGCCTCGGGATGATCGACGAGGCTCTTTGCGATGAATTCTACCAGCTTGTCCATAGCCGCCTCGATCAGTCGATCGCGCCCGCCTTCTTCAGAAGGCCGCGAACGGTGTCGGTGGGCTGTGCGCCGTTCTTCATCCACTCCTGCGCGCGCTCGTTGTCAACCTTGAGCTCCGCGGGTTCTGCGGCGGGATTGTAGTAACCGAGCTCCTCGACGAATGCGCCGTCACGCGGTGCGCGGGAGTCCGCGACGATAATGCGGTAGAAAGGCTGCTTCTTTGCGCCCATTCTTCTCAGTCTGATCTTCAACATGGTTTTGTTTCTCCTTATCTTTTTTTCTTTTGATTGTATCGAATACGGTCAATCCGTTTTCGTCCTCAGAATCCGAACGGGAATCCGCCCCGCATCTTTTTCTTCTTGCCCTTTTTGAACAGGCCGCCGGTCATCTGCTTCATCATCTTGCGTGACGCTTCGAACTGGTTCATCAGCTTGTTCACGTCCTGGATCGTCGTGCCGCTGCCGCGCGCGATGCGGCGTCTGCGTGAAGCGTTCAGGATGTCGGGGTTTGCGCGTTCCTTCGGGGTCATTGCCTGAATGATCGCCTTCGTGCGGCCCATCGCTTTCTCGTCGATCTCAAGCCCGCTGAGCTTTCCGCCCATGCCGGGGATCATCTTGAGGATGTCTTCCATCGACCCCATATCCTTCATCTGCTCCATCTGGTCGAGGAAGTCGTCCAGCGTGAAGGAATCGGTCCGCATTTTCTTTTCAAGCTCCGCGGCCTTTTTCTGGTCGAACGCCTGTTCCGCCTTTTCGATCAGCGTCAGCATGTCGCCCATGCCGAGGATGCGGCTTGCCATGCGGTCGGGATGGAACGGTTCAAGGTCGGTGAGCTTTTCACCCGTACCGGCAAACTTGATCGGCTTGCCCGTGACCGCGCGCACCGACAGCGCC
>JAFOTD010000059.1 GCA_017388175.1 Clostridia bacterium
CTGTCCCTGCGCACGAACGAAGATTAAGGAGGAAGCACAATGGCAAACCGTAAATTGGGGAAACCCTCTGATCAGCGTGTTGCATTGCTCAGAAATCAGACCACGGCGCTTCTCTGGAACGGCAAGATCATCACGACCGAAACGCGCGCGAAGGAAATTCGCAGCATTGCCGAAAAACTCATCACCCTGGCTGTGAGCGAGTATCAGAACAGCGAGACCGTCGAGAAGGAAACGTACAACGAGAAGGGCCAGATCACCAAGGTCGAAAAGCAGCAGGATCTTCCCAGCAAGCTCCATGCCCGCCGTCAGATCATGTCCTACCTCTACGACATTCCGGAAACCCGGCAGGAGAAGGACGGCAAGGTCGAGACCAAGAGCGAGTACAAAGAGCGCACCAAGGACAACCGTCATCCCGTCGTGGAGAAGCTGTTCCGCGAGTACGCGCCGAAGTACGACGCACGCATTAAGGAAGGCAAGAAGGGCGGCTACACCCGCATCACCAAGCTCGGACCGCGCCGCGGCGACGCAGCCGAAATGGTCGTTCTGGAGCTTGTCTAAGCAAACATCACAAAAGCCTGTCGGAAACCCGGCAGGCTTTTTCTGTGTAACATACGTGACATACGTGACAGGCGTGACAGGCGTGACAAACGTGACAAACGTGACATACGTGACAAACGTGACAAACGTGACAAACGTGACAGGATTGCCGTAAGTGTGCGTTTGATACGTTGCCGTCCTTTCGGAATGAACGGTAGGGACGACCATCGGTCGTCCGTTTACGGCTATTATTCTGAGGCTTCCGGTTTTCGAAGTTCTTGTTCGATCTGTTCCACAAGCTGGGAGGGAAGAACCCCGCACGCATTTGCAATCTTCCAGAGCGTCTCAAAATTCGCTTGTTTGGTGCCGCATTCAATCATCGCAAGATGGCTGCGCGCAAGACCGCAAAGCCCGCTGAATACCTCCTGCGAGAGGCCGCGTTCCTTTCTGAATCGTCGAACGACGCGTCCGACTGCATAGCGATCATATTCTATCACGGCATACACTCCTTTCATAGAGTGTAACCGCATTTTCAGCGGAATATGTCTGCGATGGTTGACAAATCAAGAAAAACGTGCTATCGTAAATATATCATAATAATAACCAATTTACGAATATTTATCGATAGAAGATTGCGTAAAGAGCGCAATGCGGAGGCATTTGGATGATCACACACACCGTCATCCATCCCCGTTTGCAAACGGAGCTGCACAATCTGCAGCTCCTTTTTCATATTCCTCTGCGCGACAAACGAGACAAATGTGAAAGCTTAGGCGGAAAGGATTGCCTTTCGTGTGAAACGGGACGCGACGTCTGATCCGATTCTTTGCGTCGGAGTCGTCGGGATTCGCGCTATGTAAAAGAATTGTCCTGCCGGCACGTCATCCTGAGGAAGGCGAAACCCGGCCGAAGGATCTCCTCACACCGAAAAAGCGTTATTTCAAAAAAAATATATCCAATAATTGACAAATCAATAAAATCGTGTTATCGTAAACGTACAGGAAACCGAACCGTTTTACGATCATTTTTGCGGTTTGGCGCATCATATTCGGCAATACGGGGAGTTATCGGATGATCACACACACCGTCGTCCGCCGCCCGCTTGCAAAAAGAGCTGCCCGAAAGCAGCTCTTTTTTTACGTTTGTCACGTTTGTCACGTTTGTCACGTCTGTCACGTTTGTCACGTTTGTCACGCTTGTCACGCCTGTCACGCCTGTCACGCAGCGGGACAGCAAAGGAGCCGCAAAAAACGGCTCCTTTGATGAATTGCGGTAAAGCCGCATGAATTATGCTTCGCGGGCGGATTGTCCCGGCATGAATCGCGGAGGGCCGCCATGAAAAATTACGCGATCTTCGGCACCAGCATCAGCGCGAGACCGAAGAGAATCAGAAGCGAGGTCACGTCCACGATCGTGGTGATGAACGGTCCTGCCATGACCGCCGGGTCGAAGCCGATCTTTTTTGCGAGGATCGGGAGCGAACAGCCGATGAATTTTGCCAGGAACACGGTGCACATCAGCGCGATGGATACGGTGACCGCGATCAACAGATACGATGTAAAATCGTTGTTGAAATTGTTATGATAGGTGATCGCGTACATCATCATCATCTTGCCGAAGTTGACGACGGCAAGCGTAGCGCCCGCGAGCAGAGAGATGCGCCATTCCTTGAAGATGACGCGCGGGAGATCCTTGAATTCGATCTCGCCGAGCGAGATGCCGCGGATGATCGTAACGGACGCCTGATTGCCCGCGTTGCCGCCGGTGTCCATCAGCATCGGGATGCATGCTAAAAGCATTGCGCTGATGAACGACTGGAACTGTACGCTCATCAGGTTGCTGAAGTGGTTGATAACCAGCTCGGTGAAGATCGCGGCGATCATCAAAATGCACAGCCACGGAATGCGGTGGACGTACAGCGACAGCACGCCGGTCTTGAGGTACGGCTTGTCGGAAGGCGTGATAGCCGCCATCTTTTCGATATCTTCCGTTGCCTCTTCCTGCAGGACGTCGATTGCGTCGTCGACTGTGACGATACCGACGAGACGGTTTTCGCCGTCCACGACCGGCAGCGCCAGAAGGTCGTATTTACTGAGCGTCTGCGCCACGGTCTCCTGATCGTCTAAAGTCTTACAGGAGATTACGTTCGTCGTTTCGGCGAGGTCGCCGATCAAAACGTCCGGCTGGCTCAGAATGAGGCGGCGGATCGTGACGTAGCCGTAGAGCGTACGGTCGGCGCGGGTGACGTAGCAGATGTTGATCGTTTCCTTGTCGATGCCCGTGCGACGGATCGTCTTGATCGCGTCCTCAACGGTCCAGTTCGGCCGCAGCTCGACGTACTCGGTCGTCATCATGCTGCCCGCCGAATCGTCCGGGTACTTCAAAAGCTCGTTGATGAGCTTGCGCGTGTCGGGATCAGCCTGCGTGAGGATCCTCTTCACGACGTTTGCCGGCATCTCTTCCACGATGTCGACGGCGTCGTCGATGTACAGCTCGTCGATGACTTCCTTGAGCTCGGAATCGGAAAAGCCTTTGATCAGCGTTTCCTGCGAGTCGGATTCCATCTCGACGAAGGTATCCGCCGCAAGCTCCTTCGGGAGCAGACGGAACAGCCGCGGCAGCATCTCGGGCTCGAGATCGTCGAACAGCGCGGCAATATCCGCTGCGTTCATCGTCACGAGGATGTCGCGCAGCGTTCCGTATTTTTTGGATTCGATCAATGCGGTGATCGCGGTGGCAAGATTTGCCATATCAGTCTTCCTCCTTTCAATTTTCGATCCGGAGCAAGACCCGCTTTTAGGAAATCAGCAAAAGGTCGGCTGCCATAAGGGCACGTCCGATGCGTTTCCGCCTATCCGCGGGCTTGCCGTACTGCTACTACTGCCTGCATCCATGACAGCCACCTCCTTTTCAGCTTGTTGAAAAACTGCGTTTTTCAACATAATATTTTTCAGCTCCCGCTTAAAACCCTTCGGGTTTCCGGGCAGCGGGATCTGCAAAGAGTCAAATCCGCCGCACATGTCGCCGGATTTGACGGATTTGGATTCCGTTCTTCCTCCGAAACGATCGTGCGCGCGTTTACAACGCGCTTGCGCTTCAAAAACGCAAACTTCTTCCCCTTAATATTGTTATTCTATTCCGTTTAACGGGCCTTGTCAACGGGGAAAGTTGCTTTTTTTGTCCGGCTGTGGTATCATGTGCCGACCGGAATGGAGGAGAAACGCATGGAAACGATCGTAAAGCTGTGGCCGCTTTGGGCGGCGCTGGGACTGATGAACCTGATCACGTTTTTCGTGTACGCCTACGACAAGCATATTGCGCGGCAAAACAGAGGGAAACGGCGCGTGCCGGAGCGCACGCTGCTGCTGCTCGCGTTCCTGGGGGGATGCTACGGCGCGGCGCTTGGTATGGCGCTATGCCGCCACAAAACGAAACATACGCGCTTTTTGCTGCTCGTGCCGCTTGCCGCGATTCTCTGGACGGCGGCGCTCGGCGCGCTGATCGCGCATCTTCTCGGCGCGTTCTGACGGAGAGGGAAAACGGTGAAACGCGAGCCCCCCCCTTTGACGCGCGGAAGATTCTCGGATAATTCTTGATTTCGTTACAATTCGGACGCATTTGTACCGTATAATGTCATCCGAAAGATGGGAATCTCTGTTCGAAAGACGAAGGAGGAAACAAATATGAAAAAAACGCTCGGCGTATGGATCGTGGCCCTGCTGCTTTGTCTGATACTGCCCGTGACCGCGTTTGCGGAGGGAGAAGGGGAAACCGCCGCGACGGAACCTTCTGCCGAATCGCCTGAACCGTCCGATATGCCGGAGATTACGCCGGCCGGCGACAGCAATACATATAAGGGCATGCTGATGGATTCGTTTGACAAGACGCTGCTCGGAAAGGACGAGAGCCTGCGGAATCAGATCTCGAAGATCCTGTATCTGGATGAGATCACGGTTTCGGCGGACAACTATAAAAACATCATCCGATACGTCGACGACGCGATCAATCAGCAGACGCTTTCGGAGGACGCGGCGCTCGACCATTATACCGACGAGGACTTTCAGGTTGCCGCGGAGCTGATCAGGAACATTTGCGGCGAGCTCGATCTGGACTATTCGATCGACCCGAGCAACGATTCGCAGAACGAGTATGCGCGCGTTATCGCGATCAAGAAGAACGGCAAGGTGCTCGGCAAAATCAACAGCGACGCAAAGACCGACGTCGGCAGAAGCCCTGAGATCGGCTGGATCATCGGCGGCGGCGTGCTGATCGCGGCGGCGGCCGTGTTCGGTCTGATCCTGGTGATCAGAACCTCGAAAAAGAAGAAAGAGGCGGTATAATGGAAGCTCGCGCAAAGACCGGATCATCGGTCGGAAAAGGATTCGCGCTGCTCGTTCCGTTTCTGCTGTTTTTTGCGGGCGTGTTCTTTTTGAGCATGTATCTCTATCAGTCCGTGCTGGAGGAGACCGCGTATTTCGGTCTGATCGTCGGCGAACGCGCGCCGGAGGAGAGTATGGACGCACCGGACGCGGACGACGGGTTTACGCCTGTTCCCGGCGCGACGAAGCTCGATCATACCCCGTCTGTTGCGTACGGCAAGCGGTTTGCGCGGCTGAACGTCGACGGCTGGAGCATCCGCAACATCCCGGTCTATCTCGGCTCGGATAAAAAGATTCTGAAAAACGGCGCGGGCATGTCGTTCGGTTCCCGGTTCCCGGGTGAGGGCGGCTGCACGATCATCTCGGCGCACGTCACCCGTGATTTTGCCGAGCTGGAAAATACGAAGGCCGGCACGACCGTGCTGCTCGAAACGACGTACGGAACGTACCGGTACCGGGTGAGCAGTCAGGCCGTATTTGACGGCACCGATCGCCGGTACATGAACGCCGCGCAGAATGCGGATCTGGTGCTGTATACCTGCTACCCGTTTGAGAACGGCGGCAAACGCCGCACGCAGCGCTGCGTGCTGTACTGCAACCTGATCAACGACGCGGAGGTGGGCGGATGAAGGTTTTGAAAGGAATCGGAACGCTGATCGTCACCGCCGTGCTGATCGCGGCGGTCGCGCTGACGCTGGCCGCGGGGCTCATCCGGTTTGTCGCGATGAATCCGTCGTACGTCAAGATGTTCATGCCGTCGAAAAGCTATTGCGGCGAGCTGCGCGAACGGATCTCGGAGGACCTTGATCACGTTGCGCTGCTGTACGGCTTCGGCGACGGTGAGCTGAGTAAACTTGTGACAGACAAGTCGATCCGCTCGTATACGAACAAGATGATCGACGCGCTGTACGAACAGGAGGATACGTCCGTTCTGGAGCTTCCCGCATATCCGACGGAGGCATTTGCCGAATACGCGCGCAAGCACACGTCTTACAGCGAACAGGGGATACAGGACTTTGCCGAGGACTGCGCGCTCGCCGTGGAAGAGGATCTTTCCTCGGTCAACGTGGAGCTCGTCACCGGGCAGTTCGGAACGCTTCGTTCGAGCCCGATCGTGCGGTATTCGCTGATTCTGTTCATCGCGGGACTGATGCTGTCGGTTCTGATGATCGCTTTTTTGAAGCTCATGTATCTCGGCGAATCGCGCAGAGCGGGCGCGGTCGCGATCTGGGGCGGCTGCTTTATGGGCGTTACGGTCGTGTTCGTGCCGGTCATGCAGTTTTTGCTCTTCGGATACGTCGGGCGGCTGAATATCTCGGTAAGCGCATTCCGCACGATCCTGACAGGCTACCTCAACACGATCCTCGAGGGCTGGTTCTTTATCCTGCTCGCGCTTGAGATCCTGACGTTTTTGCTGCTGCTCATCGCCGCCTTCCGCGCCGGGCGCAGGAGAAAAAACAGAAAGTAGCGTGCGAAACGGTTTTTTTGAAAAAACGCTTGACAAAAGCGGAAAGCGTCATTATAATATCTGTGGTTTTCAAGCAGAGCACCCGCTCTCACCTGCCGGCAAGTGCGCCGCGTCACGGTATACGATCAGAATTGATTCTCATGGTGGGTGCAATCTGCGCCCACCATTTTTACTTTAGGAGGTGTTTTTTCATCGCTACGCAGGACATGCAGATCAACGAAGAGATCCGCGACCCCGAAGTGCGGCTGATCGACGAAAACGGACAGCAGCTCGGTATTATGGACGTGCGCGCAGCACAGCGTCTGGCGGACGAACGGGAGCTCGACCTTGTCAAGGTCTCCAATAACGTCCCCCCGACTTGCAAGCTCATGGATTACAGCAAGTACCGCTACGACATGATTAAGCGGGAAAAAGAACAGAAGCGCAACCAGAAGATCATCGAGATCAAAGAGATCCGCCTTTCCGCCACCATCGACATGCACGACATGGAGGTCAAGGCAAAGCAGTGTGACAAGTTTCTGCGTAACGGCGACAAGGTGAAGGTGTCCATCCGCTTCCGCGGCAGACAGATCACCAAGGGCGAAATGGGCGAGGACGTCATGGAGACGTTCTTCGACATGGTATCCGACGTCGCGGTGAAGGAACGTCCTCCGAAGCAAGAGGGCAGAAACATGTTTATGGTGCTCGCACCGAAAAAGTAATAGAAAAGTATAAGTAGGAGGAACAACCATGCCGAAGATCAAAACCCATCGCGGCGCAGCAAAGCGTTTTTCCCTGACCAAGTCGGGCAAGATCAAGCGCGCCAAGGCTTA
>JAFOTD010000037.1 GCA_017388175.1 Clostridia bacterium
CGAAGCGGCAAAGCGCGTGATGTTTCCGACCGCGGTCATGTTATCTACCAGGACTTCGATCGTTTTCGGTTGATTCTTTTTCACTTCACGCTGCACCATCAGAACCGGCATCGGGCAGCTCAAACCTCTTGCGTCGATCATAAAAGCCTCCTTATGCTTTCTGTCTCTTGATGTTGAAAACGGACAACAGCGCGAGAATAACAAATCCCGCGATCAGGACCCAGAGTACGGGACCTTCGCCGATCCCTGTACCGCCGGATGCGAGACCGAAGTTGTGCGATACGGCCGCGCCGGCGATGAAGCCGAACACCGTGATCGCCGAATCGCTGTTACCCTCGCCGGCGAGCACGAGCTGACGCAACGGGCATCCGCCGAGCAAAACGCTTCCCCATCCGACGAGCGCCATACCGAGGAAATTATACAGTCCGTCCGTATGCGCGATGGGCTGACCCTCCGTGCCGAACTTAAAGGATCCGAAGATCAGGTCGCCGATAAGAACGGTCACGATGATCGCAATAAAGCCGTAGACAAGATGGAAGTCGCGGAACATCACAGCGTCGCGAACGCCGCCTGCCATGCAGAGACGGGAACGCTGGCAAAGCGCGCCGACAACAAGCGCGATACCGAGCGCGATCAGCCAATACGCATGCTTGCTGCCCGGTCCTTCCGTACTTCTGACGAACAAGTTGGTTACAAGCGAAAGGACAAGCAGAACGACAAGGATGATCGGGAACAGCAAGCCCTCCATAGCTTTCTGCTTATATGCGCGGTTCAGCGAGAAACCAAAGCGAAGCGGGAACGTTCCGACCACAATACCGACGATAAATCCGGCAAGACCGACAAGTGCGTTGACGTCGCCTCCGCCGATGCGGATGACCATACGAAGCGGGCAGCCTAAGAATACGAGCGCGCCGATCATGACGAGCATGCCGAGAATGAATCTCGTAAACGGAGAAGAACCGCCTTGCGGACGCCATTCTTTCTTGATCATCGCCATGCACATTGCGCCGATCACTAGTCCGACGATCTCAGGACGGAAATACTGTGTAGCGCCAAAGGTATGGAATTTCAGCGCGCCTGCAATATCGCGTTCAAAACAGGCGATGCAGAAGCCCATGTTGGGAGGATTCCCGAGCTTTGTCAGAGCAACGGCAGCCGCGCCGGTCACAATACCGGTTACGATCACGAGCCAGTGCCTTTGCAGAAAGCCCATGAACCCCTTTTTTGTGTTTTCCATAGAATACTCTCCTTCCTCATTTCGTTATTCCCTTGCTTGAATAACGATCTGATGATATAATAACACTATAAAGCGTTATTTGCAAGCGAGGATAACGATGTTTACGAATTTGATATATTTTGACAATGCAGCAACCAGCTTTCCAAAGGCAAAAGGCGTATCGGATGCCATGAAGCGGTTTCTCGATGAGGAATGCGCCAATATCGGAAGAGGAAGCTATCTGAGAGCGCAGGAAGCGGGATTAGCGGTTATAGAAACGAGGGAACGCATCCGTGATTTGTTCGATTGCCCCGATGCGAAACATGTCATCTTTACCGGCGGTATGACAGCGGCGTTGAATACTGTTATCAAGGGATTTGTGCGGCGCGGCGATAAGGTGCTTGTATCCTCATTTGAACATAACTCCGTGATTCGTCCGCTTGTTCAGATCGGCGCGCAGATCATACGCATTCCGGCGACATTTGAAGGCGTGTCCGATCTCGATCAGCTGCCGGACGATCTTTCTTCCTTCCGTCTGTGCGTGCATACTTTCGCTTCGAACGTCAGCGGAATGATTCAACCCGTGGATGCGCTGTCGCATAGATTGCAGGCAGCGGGGGTCCCGCTCTGCATCGACGCGGCGCAGGCGGCGGGACATTTTCCGTTTTCGATGCAGGAGATCGGCGCGGAAGCCCTTTGCATGCCGGCACATAAAGGGCTTCTCGGTCCTCAGGGCCTTGGGGTGCTATGTCTTTCGCCTTCATTTGCGGATCGAGTTGATCCGCTGATTACCGGCGGCACCGGCTCTGTCTCGGACAGCGAACGGATTCCGCATTTTTATCCGGATCGAATGGAAGCCGGAACGTTGAATCTGCCGGGAATCATCGGATTGAAAGCGGCGCTGGATTCGATAGATTGCAAAGCAGCGCGAGATCGTGAGATCGATCTTATGCAGCATTTTCAGGAATCGATCAGGGATATCCCACACATACGAATGCTCGGAAGCGCAGAAACGGATCACCGCGTCGGCGTCTATTCGATTGATTTTCTGCGGAGAGACAACGGGGATATATCTTATCGACTGGAAAATGAATACGGCATTCTGACTCGTTGCGGTCTGCACTGCGCGCCGGATGCGCATCGTGCATTCGGCACATTTCCGAAGGGGACCGTGCGATTCAGTTTTTCCCCCGCAACAACTCATGAAGAAATCGATCTTGCGGCAAAAGCGATACGCGAACTCTCCTAAAATATATAATTGATGAAGCGCCGGAAACGGCGCTTCGTTCTTGCAGGAAGGAGCGATTCGTTGTATAATATCAACAAATCCGTAACCAAAAATTTGAAGGAGGATTCTATGAAACAGATTCAAGTAGCTATTTGGGGATTCGGAGCAATGGGAAGCGGAATCGCAAAGGTTCTGCTGACCAAAAAAGGCGTCGAAATAACCGGCGTTTGCGACATTCATCCGGATCGTGTCGGGAAGAGCATCTATGATTTGCTCGGTGTGGAACGCGGCGACCGCAATGATGTCAAAGTCATCGGCGATATTGATGCGGCGCTTACTCCGAAACCCGATCTCTGCATTCTTGCTACCGATTCGTTTACCAAAAAGGCATATCCGAAAATTTGTCATCTAATCGAAAAAGGTGTTAATGTCATTTCGACCGCTGAAGAAATGAGCTATCCACGTGCACAGAACCCCGAGCTTGCAGACAAAATGGACGCGCTCGCAAAAGGCGCAGGTGTATCGGTCCTCGGTACCGGCATCAATCCGGGTCTCATGATGGACCTTCTTGCAATCTGCCTGTCCGGATGCATGACGGATGTCGAGCATGTACTTTGCAAACGCGTCAACTCCCTCTCCCCCTTCGGTCCTGCTGTTATGGAAGAACAGGGCGTCGGCCTCACGGTTGAGCAGTTCGAAGAAGGCTGCAAGAACGGCTCGCTCGCGGGACATGTCGGCTTTGCCGAATCCGTTGGCATGATCGGCGAAGCGCTCGGTTTTAAGATCGACCGCTTTGAGCAGCAAATGAAGCCGATCATTACCACGGTCGACCGTAAGTCCCCCTATGGATTTGCCAAAGCTGGCGACGTCGCCGGCGTCAATATGACCGGCCAGGGTTATATCGGCGACAAGGTTATGATTGATATGATCCATCCGCAGCAGATCGAGCCGGAGATGGAAGGCACTTATACCGGCGACTACATCACGCTGACCGGTACACCGAACGTCAATATGCAGATCAAACCCGAGGTCAACGGCGGTATCGGCACAATTGCAATGTGCGTGAACATGATCCCGCACGTTCTGAACGCTACGCCGGGTCTCAAGACGATGATCGACCTGCCTGTTCCGCATGCGATCATGGGCGATATGCGCAACTATCTGAATAAATAAGGAGCTGTTTATGGCAAAGAAAAACGATTGGGTACAGGTACACATCGACGTTCTGAAACCCGAAGAACGTGCGACGAATATTCCCGAGGATACGCGTCACGTCCCGCTTGAAATGTGGGTCAAGGGTCATCTTCAGAATGATGAAGCTGAGATCGGCGACACGGTTACGATCCGCACGAAGACCGGCCGTAAGGTCGAAGGCACGCTTTGCGTCGTCAACCCCGCGTTCCATCATGATTTCGGAAGCTATATTCCGGAGCTTGACAAGATCGAGGAAACCGTAAAGTCCATTCTGTTCGGAGGTAGAGAAAATGCTTGACAACAGTTATTCTGCCGTAATGGCTCGCAAAAACGAGATTATGAAGCGCGCGGTCGGAATGGACTATGACTTGTTTGAATCCGGCTCTATCGCGTTCGATTATGAAGCGATGATGGCGGCAACAGGCTATACACTCGAAGATGTCCGCCGGATTCAGACCGAGGAGTTCCAGATCGGGAACACTCCACTTTACGAACTCAAAAATCTAACTGCGCTCGCACGTGTCTGCGCACCCGCCGGAATGGGCGCTCGCATTTTTGTCAAGGATGAGGCTTCCAATCTTTCCGGCAGCTTCAAGGTCCGTCGCGCGGCGACGAGCATCCACCAGGCGAAAAAGATGGGCTACAAGGGCGTCATCTCTGCAACGAGCGGCAACTACGGCGCAGCGGTCGCAGCGTGCGCCGCTAAGGCAGGATTAAAGTGCATCGTTGTTCAGGAATGCTTCGACTCAAAGGGCGTCGGACAACCTGAAATCATCGAAAAAGCGAGAAAGTGCGAGGCACTCGGCGCGGAAGTTGTTCAGTTGACCGTCGGGCCTGAGCTGTTCTATATGTTCCTTCGCATGCTTGAAGAAACCGGGTACT
The DNA here is from genome assembly GCA_017388175.1 of Clostridia bacterium. GTDB lineage: Bacteria > Bacillota > Clostridia > Christensenellales > CAG-138 > UBA3792. Next base: position 4,521 of record JAFOTD010000037.1, read on the forward strand.
TCAACGCTTCTCTTTATACGCCGTTCGGTATCGCGGGCGTTGAAACGCTCGGCTATGAGATCGCACAGCAGTGCCGTCTCATGCTCGGACGCGACCCGGACGTGGTCGTCTGCACGAACGCGGGCGGCGGCAACCTGACCGGCACCGCACGCGGTCTTTTAAAGGCTGGCAGCAAGGCGGAAGTCGTCGCAGCAAGCGTCAACCTTTCCGGTCTGCACATGGCGAGCGATCACCAGTTCAATCTGAAATCCTTTACGACCGGTCATACCGGTTTCGGCATGCCGTTCTCCACATGGCCGGATCGCAGCGACGTTCCGAGAAGCGCCGCAAGACCGCTGCGTTATATGGATCGCTATGTAACCGTCAATCAGGGCGAGGTCTTCTATACCACCGAAATGCTTGCAGCTCTGGAAGGCATGGAAAAAGGACCTGCAGGCAATACCTCGCTCGCAGCCGCGTTCGCCCTTTCGCAGACGATGCCGAAGGATAAGATCATCGTCGTGCAGGAGACCGAGTACACCGGCGCCGGCAAGCACGTGAACGCGCAGCTGAGCTTTGCGCGCAGCAACGGTATTGACATTCATTTCGGCAATCCCGAAGATGAGGTTCCCGGTAAGAGCATTATCCTTCCCTCCCACCCCTCTATGATCCATGCGAGACCGGCCGACATGACGCATCTGAGAACATCTCTGATCCATAATGCGATCAAGATGACCGGAAAAACGCCGACGGAAGCCGATATCGACTTCCTCGCAGCCGAGACCAAGACTGACAGAGAATTTGTAAAGGAGCATCTTGCATGAAACGCAACGACGACTTTGAAACCCGAAGAGAGCACCTCAAGAATCTGAGCGATGCGGAACTGGAACAGCGTTTTTGGTCTTTGATCGAAGAACTCACCGATCCGCTTTTAAAGCTTGGATATGAGAACACGACGCCCGCAATCGAACGCAGCGTTCTGCTTCGTATGGGCTTTTCCTCGCTTGAAGCGAAATCGCTCGTCGAAGGCTGCATGGAACATAATCTCATGGAGCACGGCGCAGGCAACGTCGTGTACCGCCTCGCAAAAAAGGATGGCACCGATGTTCGCACGGCAGGCTTGAAGCTGATCGAAAAAGCAGTGTGGGATGAAGCAGAAGCGCTGTTCGGAGGTGAAAACGCATGAGCGAATACAAGCTTGATAAAGATACGAAGATTGACGTTGCAGAGATTCTGAAAGATCTCGAACATTATCATCCCCGTCGGCGCGGATGGACTTGGCGTGAACCTGTTCCCGGGCTGCAGATGGGACCGTTCACGTATGAAGATGCAAGTAAGCCTTTAAAGGACAGCGTCGGGCTTCCTCCGGCACATTACTTTGGAGATATTGACCCGCAGCCTCTCCCCGTGATAACGACGGAGATCGCATCGGGCCGCTTTGAGGACGATATTCGCCGTATGCGCATGGCAGCGCACCACGGCGCGGACCATATCATGGTCATTCGTACCGCCGGTCAGAGCCATTTCGACGGTCTGATCGAAGGTACGCCGCAGGGCATCGGCGGCGTTCCGGTCACGCGCAAACAGGTGCGCGCGCAGCGTAAGGCGCTTGACATGATTGAAGATGAAGTCGGCCGCCCGATCAACTATCACAGCTACGTTTCCGGTGTTGCCGGTCCGGATATCGCCGTTATGTTCGCTGAGGAAGGCGTCAACGGGGCGCACCAGGATCCGCAGTATAACGTCATTTACCGCAACATCAATATGGTCCGCTCGTTCGTTGACGCATGCGAATCCAAAAAGGTCATGGCGTGGGCGGATATGGCGCAGATCGACGGTGCGCACAATGCAAACGCAACGGCGCGCGACGCGTGGAAGGTCATGCCGGAACTGATGGTACAGCACGGCATCAACGCGCTGATCTCCGCAAAGGTCGGCATGAAGAAAAAGAACATCTGCCTCTCCACCGTTCCGCCGACGGCGACGCCCGGCCCGTGCATCCACATGGACCTCCCGTATGCGGTTGCGCTCAGAGATCTTTTCCACGAGTATCGCATGCGCGCGCAGATGAACACCAAGTATATCGAGGCGTCCACGCGCGAAGCAACGGTTACGCACGTGCTGAACATGGTGATCTCCAAGCTGACCAGCGCGGATATCCAGAGCACGATCACCCCGGACGAGGGTCGCAATGTTCCGTGGCATATCTACAACATCGAAGCTTGCGACACGGCAAAGCAGGCACTGATCGGTATGGACGGGCTCATGGAAATGGTCGAACTGAAGAAGGACGGCTATCTTCGCGAAAAAGCGCGTGAGCTTAAAGAGCGCGCGGTTCTGTTCCTCGAGAACATGATCGAGCTCGGCGGCTATTTTAATTCCGTTGAAGAAGGTTTCTTCGTTGACAGCGGCATGTTCCCCGAACGCAACGGCGACGGCATTTCCAGAAAGATCGACGGCGGGATTGGCGTCGGTACAGTTATCAAACGAGCAAAGGATTACTGCGCGCCGGTCACCGCGCACTACGGCTATAACAACGTCGCGCAGTACGATCCGGAAGCGGTCAATGATCCCTCCAGACTGATCGGCGGCTGCACCTTCGAGTGCCCTGAAAAGATCCAGTATATCGACGAGCTTGACGAGACCGACAACGTCTACCTTCGTATGGATGAGGTCAAGGATTTTGCGGGTCCGAACGCAAAGCTGATCAAACCTGAAATGGAATGGCTTGCGGACGGCACCGTGATGCTGACGATGTTCTTCCCCACCGACGTGCGCCACGCGGAAGCGGCCGCGCTCGAGATCGGCAAGCGGATGAACCTCGTCGATTGTGAAGTCATCAACCGCGAGATCATGCATCGCGCCGAGGGTACGCGTATCGAGATGAAGGGCAAAGTCGCTTTCTCCATCAACATGGATGATCTGCAGCTTCCTTCCGTCCCCGACGTTCTGAGCGATGAAGAGCTTTGGGATGCAATCGACAAAAAGCCGATGCGCATCGTTGCAGGTACGATCGGCGACGACGAACACTCCGTCGGTCTCAGAGAGATTTTGAACATCAAGCACGGCGGCATTGAAAAATACGGCATCGAATGCATTTACCTCGGAACTTCCGTACCGCCCGAAAAGCTTGTACAGGCGGCGATCGAGACGAATGCAGACGCAATGCTCGCATCCTGCATCATTTCGCATGACGATATTCATTACAAGAATATTGCGAAAGTCGATCGTATTGCTCGCGAGATGGGCGTACGTGACAAACTGATATTTGTTGCCGGCGGAACGCAGGTCACCGACGAAGGCGCGCGGGAAGCGGGTGCGGACGTCGGATTCGGACGCGGTTCTCACGGGAACCATGTCGCAACGTTCCTCGTAAAGGAACGCGCAAGAAGAGAACAAAATGCACGTTAACGTATTAGTAGCGGAAATCGGATCAACAACGACGATCGTCAACGCATTCGACGGTCTCGGTTCGACATCGCCGTCCTTTGTCGCGCAGGGAAAAGCCCCTACGACGGTACTGGACGGCGACGTCCGTATCGGATTGAAAAACGCTGTCGACGATCTTCTTTCGCATACCGATGAAAAAATACTGACCTATGATCGTATGCTCGCATCCGGGTCTGCGGCAGGCGGACTTCGTATGACGGTACACGGACTCGTTCGCGATATGACGGTTCGAGCTGCGGAAGCCGCAGCGCTCGGTGCCGGCGCGATTATCGTACAGACGACGGCCGGAAAACTCAATGCGTTCGATCTTGAAGATCTACGTGCCGCTCGCCCCAATTTGATTCTTCTTGCCGGAGGAACGGATTACGGCGAACGCGAAACAGCGGTTTATAACATGAAAGCGATTGCTGCAAGCGGACAAAAAACGCCTGTGATCTATTGCGGCAATGTTCAGAATCGCTCGATCGTTTCACACATTGCAGAGGAGAACGTGATCCCCCTTTCCCTTGCGGACAACGTCTATCCGCGTCTTGATGAGCTGAACGTGGAATCCGTACGCAAGGTCATTCACGCAATGTTTGAAAAACATATCGTGAATGCGCTCGGCATGGAGCATATTCGTGATATGGTAAACGGCGCAATTCTTCCTACGCCCGGAAGCGTGATGCTGGCATCTCAGCTTCTCTATGATGAAATCGGCGATCTTGCTGTCATAGACATCGGCGGCGCAACGACCGACGTTCATTCCGTTACAGACGGCTCGCCGGATATCGTTTCCATGATGACGTCTCCGGAACCGAAAGCGAAACGAACCGTGGAAGGCGATCTCGGTCTGTACATCAACGCACATAACCTCGTCGACCGTTTAGGATCAGACACACTTTCCAAAGAACTCGATCTGGACGTGGACGCCGTCATGCGCGAATATATGCCGATCCCTGTGACTGAAGCGCAGTTTCAACTGACCGAGCGGCTTTGCCTTGAAGCAGGGCTTGCCGCTTTAGACCGTCACGCCGGAAAGCTCAGACATTTGTATACGCCGCAGGGACGGCGTACCATCGCAGAAGGAAAGGATCTGACGGCGATCAAATGGCTTGTCGGAACCGGCGGCGCGCTGACACGTCTTCCGCATCACGAATCCATTCTTCGTACGATTGCGGATTGTAACAAAAACCGCATGCAGCTTCTTCCTCCCCCCGGTACCGTGCGAACGCTGTTTGATAACGATTATATAATGGCGTCGGTCGGCGTTCTTTCCAAGGAAGATCCAGAATCCGCACTTCGTCTTTTAAAGGAGAGTATTCGATGGAACGAAATCCGAAACTGATAATCAAAAAACAGAAGCTACTGCACAATATGCGTACGCTTGTAAACGCTGCGCATGCACAGAACGTGCAGATTGCGCTTGTATCCAAGGTTGTTTGCGCGCATTCTGCCGCGATCGACTGCATCAACAAAAGCGGATGTGATATGCTTGCGGATTCCCGTATTGAGAATCTTGACCACGCAGAAACAGCGCTGCCGAAACTGCTCCTTCGAATCGGAATGCCTGCCGACGCAGAAAATATTGTTCGCGTATCCGATATTAGTCTGGAAAGCGAAAAGGATACGATCCTTGCTCTCCAAAAAGCTGCCGAAATGTTTCATAAGATCCATCGCGTGATTCTGATGATTGATCTCGGCGATCTGCGTGAGGGCGTGTTTTTCCAAAACTGGGATGATATCCTTGATATCGCGCGAACGATAAAATCCTGTCCGAACCTCGAACTGTACGGAACGGGGACGAACTTAACTTGCTATGGTTCCGTCTTGCCTGACGAAAACAATCTGGGCACGCTTGTCGCGATTACCGAACGACTTCGCCGGGAACTTTCTTTGGAAATCCCGATCATTTCCGGTGGGAACAGCACGTCCTTAAAACTTCTTTTGGAAGGTTCTCTGCCGAAAGGAATCAATCATCTTCGCTTAGGTGAATCCGCAATGTGCGGCATGATCCCCGGCACCTATACGCCGATTGCCGGCTGCTATCAGGACGTTTTTCAACTCGATGCGACACTTGTTGAATGCAAAACGAAGCCGTCCTATCCAATCGGCACGCTCAGCAGAAATGCATTCGGGGAAACGGTTACTTACGTCGACAAAGGAATGATGCTTCGGGGAATAGCTGCAATCGGCAGACAGGACGTGCAGACGGACGGAATTACTCCGATAGATCCGAACGTTGAAATTCTCGGCGCAAGCTCTGACCATTTGCTGCTCGATCTGACAAAAGCTCCAAACTATCGAGTAGGCGATACTGTTTCATTCGGACTTGATTACGGTGCGCTGCTTTCCGCAAGCACAAGCGCATATGTCCATAAAGAGGTTCATGAATAATGCGTACGCTGCAGTATAAAGTCCATACAGTCGACACTGTTAAATCAACGAATACGACCGTAAAAGCGCTTGCGAGCGACGGAGCGCCTGAAGGATACGTTCTTGTTGCGGCTTCGCAGACAAACGGTCGCGGAAGACTGAACCGCGTGTTCTTTTCTCCTAAGGAAACAGGGCTGTACGTTTCGATTCTATTGAGACCTGAGTGTCCTCTCCCCCCTTATGCGCTGACTTGTATGGCAGCAGTCGCACTGAATGAAACGATTGCGTATTTCGGTATTTCCAATCAGATCAAATGGGTAAATGATATTTATATCAACGGAAAAAAAGCGGCAGGGATTCTTGTTGAAAGCGTCCTGAATCAGGATGGCAGTTTTGCTTCATCTGTTGTTGGAATCGGTGTAAACCTGTTTTATCCGAAAGAGGGCTTCCCTGACGCTATTTCCGAAACAGCTACAGCCGTTTTCTCCGATTCTCCCAGCGACGAGCGTCGAAAGCAATTCCTGAAAAGGCTTCTTTTGTGCATCAAAAAGTATTACGAGCAGCTTCCGGAGATCTCTTTTTTTGAAAGCTATCGGGAAAAACTGGTCGGGATCGGGCAACGAGTTCTCGTATCTGAGTCGGACGGGATGCGGTACGGTACATCGATCGGCCTGGATCGATCTTTCAGACTGATTGTTCGGTACGACGATGGAACGGAAGCCGCGTTGGATCGCGGGGACGTTACGTTTGTGTGATTCTAATTTTTCGCTTGAAAATGACATCATCCTAATGTATACTGTGGAATGAATTATTTGTCCGGAGAGATGCATGATACAATTTGATAACGTAACCTTCCAATACGAAAAAGCCAATGTCCCTGCGCTTTCTGAGATTACTCTCAAAATCAACCAGGGCGAGTTCGTTGCTGTTGTCGGACACAACGGAAGCGGAAAAAGCACGCTTGCAAAACATATCAACGGTCTTATTGTTCCTACGAGCGGAACTGTCACCGTATGCGGGTTGCGCACCGACAACGAGGATAACCTCCTGAAGATTCGTCAAAACGTCGGTATGGCATTCCAAAACCCGGACAACCAGCTTGTTACGACCGTTGTTGAAGAGGACGTTGCGTTTGGTCCCGAAAATCTCGGAATTGCCCCGGATGAAATTCGCTTGCGCGTCGACGAAGCACTTGCTTCCGTGGGAATGTCCGATTATGCAAAAAACGCCGTACATCATCTTTCCGGCGGACAAAAGCAAAGAATTGCCATCGCCGGGATTCTTGCGTTAAAGCCGAAGATTCTCGTTCTGGATGAGGCGAGCGCCATGTTGGATCCCAGCGGTCGGACAGAGTTGCTTCAAACCGTTCGAAAACTGCACGCGGCGGGTATGACTGTTATCATGGTCACGCAATATATGGAAGAGACCATAGATTGCGACCGGATCGTTGTGATGAAGAGCGGAAGGATTGTATTGACCGGTACGCCTGTCGAGGTGTTTAAAGAAACGGATTTGCTTTCCGAAAGCAATCTTGTTCCCCCGGAAACTGTCGTAATCCGGGATTCGCTTCGCAAACTTGGATTCAAACTTTCTGATTCGGTACTGCATGCAGATCAGCTGGCGGAGGCAATATGTCCATTGTTATAAATCATTTGTCGTTTGCATATACGCAAGGCGGAAAGAAGCTTGAACCTACTCTGAAGGATCTATGCTTCACAATTGAAGAAGGTGCTTTTTTGGGGATTATTGGCCACACCGGAAGCGGAAAATCCACTTTTGTGAAGCATCTGAACGGATTGCTGCCTTGCGAAAAAGGTACGGTTATCGTCGACGGACACGATCTTTCCGAGAAAACGGAACGTAAAACAGTTCGTGCTCTGGTCGGCATGGTCTTTCAGTATCCTGAGTATCAGTTGTTTGCGGAGACCGTCTATGAAGATGTTTCGTTCGGTCCCAAAAATATGAAGCTGGATACGCAAGAGATCGATAAAAGAGTAAAGCAAGCTATGGAGCTTGTCGGGCTCAATCCGGATGTTTTTTCCGAGCGCTCGCCCTTTGACCTGTCCGGAGGCGAAAGAAGACGTACTGCAATCGCCGGAGTGCTTGCCATGCAACCGAAATATCTTGTTCTTGACGAACCTATGGCCGGTCTTGATCCTCTCGGCAGAAGAGAAATTCTTGCTCTTCTTGAAAAATTGCGCAAAGAATCCGGATGCACAATTATTATGATATCGCACTCTATGGATGATATTGCAAATCATGCGACAAAGGTTCTTGTTCTGGAACAAGGCTCCGTTTTTCTTTATGATACGCCGAATTTGGTTTTTTCGCATGCGGAAGAGCTTGAAAAAATCGGTCTTTCCGTTCCGAGCGTCACAAAGATCTGTATTGAAATGAATCGTCGCGGAGCAAAGATCCCCGCTTCGATTTGCACGGAACAGGCGTTCTTAGATTGGTTCCGGGAGGGTAATGCACATGCGTGATATTACGCTTGGACAATATGTCGCCGGAGATTCAGTGATCCATAAGCTTGATCCGCGCACAAAGATCGCCATGATGATTCTGTATATCGTAATGACGTTCCTTGTCAGGCAGATTTGGTTTATGACGATTCCGCTCGCATATCTGATCATCGAACTTCTTCTTTCAAGAATCTCTCTACGGTATATCTTCATCTCGCTTAAACCGATCCGGTTTCTTCTGATTCTGATGTTCATCCTGAACCTGTTCTTCACAAGCGGTGAACATGTGTGGCTCGATCTCGGTTTCTGGAAGCTGACCGGAGAAGCGTTTTTGCAGTCTTGCTTTCTTTCCGTTCGTATCGTTCTGCTCGTTGCCGGCGCGTCCATGCTGACGTTGACGACTTCTCCAATCGCGCTCACGGACGGGATCGAAAAGCTGCTTGCCCCTCTGAAGGTCATTCACTTCCCCGCTCACGAGCTGGCGATGATGATGACGATTGCGCTGCGGTTTGTTCCGACGCTGATGGACGAATCGGAAAAGATCCGGAACGCACAGATGTCAAGAGGTGCTGATTTCGAGAGCGGTAACATAGTTAAGCGTGTAAAAAGCATGATACCGATTCTGATCCCGCTGTTCGTGTCCTCCTTCCGCAAGGCGGACGAGCTTGCGACGGCGATGGAATCGCGTTGCTACCATGGCGGAGACGGCAGAACGCGCATGCATCAGCTTCGCTTCCGCAAGGAGGATCTCTTTGCGATCCTGATCACGCTTCTGTTTATCGCTGCGCTCGTTGCGATTTTGATTTGGTTCTGATGCGAAGGATTCGAACGATCATCTCCTATGACGGAACGAATTACGTCGGCTGGCAGGTTCAGCCGAACGGCGTTTCTGTACAGGAATTACTGGAAAAAGCACTGTTGGAATTAACCGGAGAATCGATCCGCGTCGAAGGATCCGGAAGGACCGACAGCGGCGTTCACGCAATTGCGCAAGTCGCGCACTTCGATACGAATGCACGCATGTCCGCCGATAAGTTTGCGATCGCCATGAATATGCATTTACCGTCCGATATTCGCGTATTATATTCCGAAGAATGCAGCTTGGATTTTCATGCAAGGTTTTCTGCGAAACGAAAGGAATATATCTATACCGTTCAGCTCGGTCCGCATGCCGACGTTTTCACGAGAACGACGGCTCTGCATTTGCATTACATGCCGGATATTCCAGCCATGCAAATTGCGGCAAAGGCAGTTCTCGGAACGCATGATTTCAACGGGTTCAAATGCGCGGGAAGTTCTATGCAAAATACGGTTCGTACGATCACAAAATCGGAATGGACGCGAAACGGGAAATACCTGACGTATTGCGTTGAGGGAAACGGATTTCTGTACAATATGGTCCGCATTCTTGTCGGAACGATGCTCGAGATCGGGAGCGGCAAACGGCCGATATCCGACATGCAAAAGACAATTGAAAGCGGAAACCGTTCCGATGCAGGCGCTACCGCGCCGGCACACGGATTGTGTCTTGTGCGCGTCATTTACCCCGATTTCGATACCGCGGAGGTTTTGAATCGTGAATGATCGTGATTGGATGAAAGCAGCAATCGAGGAAGCGAATCTGGCCATTCTCGAAAACGAAGTTCCTGTCGGAGCAATCGTCGTAAAAGATGATAGGATGATTGCAAGAGCACACAACAAATGCAGCGCTGAAAATGATCCGACGCTTCATGCTGAAATGCTTGCTTTGCGGGAAGCATATGCAAAACTCGGTTCCCTCGCAGGATGTACGTTGTATGTGACGCTGGAGCCGTGTGCCATGTGCACGGGTGCTATGCTGCACATGCGTCTTCCCCGCCTCGTTTACGGCGCGTTTGATCGCGATTGCGGGTGCTGCGGATCTCGTATCGACCTCGGTGATCATTGGTTTGATTACAGCATTGAGACGATCGGCGGGATTATGGAGAAGGATTGCAAGGATCTTTTGCGTAATTTTTTCTTTCGGCTTCGATCTGAATAATTTTCTTGCATTTTGGGAAACAATGCGTTATACTACCAAAGGCACGAAAATTACATATGGAGACGTATCGAAGTGGTCATAACGAGAACGACTCGAAATCGTTTGACTGGTGATGAGCCGGTCCGTGGGTTCGAATCCCACCGTCTCCGCCAAAAAAGCAGGGAATTCTGATTGGAATCTCCTGCCTTTTCTTTACTTTGGCAAAACGCCCTTGATTACAGGACTTTTTCTCATTCCGCCATAAAATTATTCGCTTTAGAGTAATTACCGCATCAACATTTATGTTTTCCGGGTCTTCCCTTTACTCCTTTGCAGCATCATTTTAAACAAGTTTTTAATTTCCTGTTATTTGAGATGTATATACTATTTCAAGTTTTATCTATAAATTCTCATCGCAATTTTTGAATGTCTGTTGTATAATAACGTCCGGTGAGTTCGTAACCATCCTCATATTAAACAAGACCATGCAGACTGAAATAAACAAAAATCCAGACGTTCGGCACTTTATGTGTCGAACGCGGCCGTTATCGCCGCACTCTATGTTGCTCTGACGTTGCTTTCTTCGCTCGTCGGATTGTCCGGACAGAACGTAATCCAGTTCCGGCTATCGGAAGCTTTGACCGTTCTTCCGTTTTTTACTTCTGATGCGATTCCCTGAATCACTATCAGCTGCCTTCCGGCAAACATTCTGACAGGAGCGCTTCCGTGGGACATTGTTTTCGGCACGCTTGCTTCTTTGCTCGGTGCGCTCGGCACATACGCTTTACGAAAGAACAAATGGCTTGCGCCCATTCCTCCGATCGTTGCAAATACCATTATCGTTCCGTTCGTTCTGCAGTATGCGTATAGATTTACCGACGCGTGGCGGTATCTTGCGCTGACCGTTTTTATCGGCGAATTCGTCATGTGTGGCGTACTCGGCATGATTCTGCTCTTTGCGATCGAAAAACGAAATCTGTTTATACAGAAGTTTTCCGGAAACAAAAAAACAACCTAAAAAGAGGAAGAATCGACGCGGAGTGAATAATCTTTCTATTGCTTTTCGGACAAAGATTCGCTATAATACTTTCATCTTGATTTGGAGGCAACTATGAACAACGAACTGATCGGCAACTGCATCGTCGGACAGTCGGGTGGACCGACTTCTGTCATCAACGCAAGTATCTACGGAGTGATCCGCACCGCTCTCGACGATCCGCATATAAATAAAGTCTACGGCGCAGCACATGGTATTCGAGGAATTCTTGACGACGTGCTATATGATATGGGTAAAGAAGCGGCTTATGAGCTTTCTCTGCTTCTTAACACGCCTTCTTCCGCACTTGGATCATGCCGTTATAAGCTGAAGGATTATGAGGAAGATGAAACGGACTATGTACGTATTCTTGAGATCTTCCAAAAGTATGATATTCGTTACTTTTTCTACATCGGCGGAAACGACTCGATGGACACCTGCAATAAGATCAGCAAGTACTTGCAGCATGTAGGCTATGCATGCCGCGTTATGGGCGTCCCCAAAACGATTGACAACGACCTTTATGGAACGGATCACTGCCCCGGCTTCCCTTCCGCGGCGCGTTATATCGTCAGTACCTGCATGGAGCTGTATCTGGATGCGCACGTATACGACACGCCCATGATCTGCGTCGTCGAGATCATGGGACGTCACGCAGGTTGGCTTGCTGCCAGCACAGCTGCCGCAACGTACACCGGTTTTGGTCCTGACTTGATCTATCTGCCGGAAACCGATTTCGACATCGATGAATTCATTGCCGACGTTCGCGAAGTCTATGAAGACGGCGGCAAGGTCTTTATCGCCGTATCTGAAGGCATCCATGATAAGACCGGAAAGCTGATTTCCGAATACGGCATGGATAGTGACGAAATGGTCGACTCGTTCGGACACAAGCAGCTCGGCGGTCTTGCTGCAACTCTTGTTAGCATCCTGAAAGAGCATTTTAAGGACACAAAGATCCGAGGCATAGAATTCTCTCTTCTGCAGCGCTGCGCGTCTCACGCGGCTTCACAGACGGATATTACAGAATCCTATGAAGCCGGACGCATGGCAGTCGAATATGCAGTTCACGGTATTACGGACAAGATGGTCGGCTTCCGCCGCAAGACGGATGAAGAAGGCAATTATAAGTGCGAAATCAAGCTGATTGATCTTGACGCCTGTGCCAATACCGAGCGTAAGGTTCCGCGTGAATGGATCAATTCCCGCGGCAATGGCCTTCGTAAGCCTTATATCGACTATCTGCTTCCGTTGATCCAGGGCGATCCGAAGATCCCAATGCAGAACGGTCTTCCCCGCTTTGCGAACCTGAAAAAGATCAAGGCAAAACCCCCGCGTCAAAAGTAATACGATTCTTAAAAGAGGGACGGATTCCGTCCCTTTTGCGTTTTGGAATCATATTACTTCAAATCTGAATCTTTTTTACGACTCTTCGGTTTAATTTTCGAATAATATTGAAAACGGATCAATGCGAGGAGCGTATGGAGATGAGCTGCGGAAGATGATACGGCAATCAGAGAGGTAATATGATTCATTCTGATGTCGTGAATAAGGCTTTGGATCGGTAATTGACTCGAAGTACAATCGTTTTCATTGATTTCAATAAGAATCGAATCGATCATTGCGCAATGGAAGCACGGCAAAGCAAACCGTGTTTCTTTACTTTTGGCGTGTAATGTGTTATTCTTTGGAAAGAATAGCGAGGCAAACGAATGCAAAACCTGAGTGACTTTTTTTTAATACGGAAAGGTATCACCGCTCTGATCGGCGGAGGCGGCAAAACGTCAACGATGTATGCGCTTGCACAAGAGCTGCGAAAAAAAGGCTCTGTTATCGTATGCACGTCTACGCATATTCTGAAACCTGAACACTTTCCGTATCTCCCACGTCTTTCCAAACCGCTTTCGGCAGGCGAAGCAGTCTCCACTGGTTGTTTCGACGGAACAAAGCTCTCTTCACCAGCGCAGCAGTTTGATGATCTCATGGCATATGCAGATTATGTGCTTGTCGAGGCGGACGGCTCGAGACAACTGCCGCTGAAAGCACATGCGGCGCATGAGCCGGTAATCCCCGAACAAACCGGGACGGTCCTTACTGTGATCGGAATTGACGGATTGTATCGCCCGATCCGGGACGTCGCACATAGGCCTGAGCTTTTTGCATCGATCGTTCATGCCAAAATTGACGCTCCGGTTACTTTTGAAATGATTCGGGACGTTGTGCGCACCTATCCGCGGTTTGACGGAATTATCATCAATAAAGCGGATGATCCCGATCGAATCCAAAAAGCTGAAAAGCTCGCAGCGATGTTTGATGTTCCGGCTGCTATCACCGCATGGCACACAACAAACCCCATAAAAGCGTATCGGAGGTAATCACTATGATCCTGATTAAAGGCGCAGGAGATCTTGCAAGCGGCGTCGCCGTACGACTTGCGCATTGCGGTTTTCCGATCGTTATGACCGATCTGCTCCATCCCACCTCGATTCGCAGAACTGTTTGTTTTTCCGAAGCAATCATCAGAGGCGCCTGCTCAGTTGAAGACGTTACTGCCGTGTACGCGAAAACATTCAGCGAAATCCCGGCTATTATCGAAAACGGACAGATCGCCGTTCTTGCCGACCCCGATGCGGACAGTGTGCATGTGCTCCGTCCCGAAATCGTTGTCGATGCGATTCTTGCAAAACGTAACCTCGGCACAAAGATTACCGACGCGCCTGTCGTCGTTGCGCTCGGTCCGGGCTTTACCGCGGGCGTCGATTGTCATGCGGTCATCGAGACGATGCGCGGTCACGACCTCGGACGAGTCATTTCAGAAGGATCCGCGGAGCCGAATACCGGTATTCCGGGCAACATCGACGGATTCACGATTGAACGCGTTCTGCGTGCACCGAAATCCGGAATCTTTACGGAAGTGCTGCACATTGGTGATCTTGTAAAGCAGGGCGATCTGATTGCAAAAGTTGACGAAACTTGCATCTTCTCGCCGCTTGACGGCGTAATTCGCGGATTACTGCCAAGCGGCACTTCTGTATCGATGGGCATGAAAAGCGGCGATGTCGATCCGCGTCCTGTTCTTTCGCATTGCTATACAGTTTCAGACAAAGCAAGAGCGATCGGCGGAGGTGTTCTCGAGGCGATTCTGATGATGCAAAGGAGAAATAAATGTTTAGAAAGATCGTAAAAGCAATCAAAGAAGGCCGATCCCCTGTTCTCTTTACCGCGATTGAAGGCGAAAAGATGGGACAGCTCGCTGTTTCCGACGCAGATAAGGTTTACGGCAGCGTCGAGCTAATCCCGGATAGTTGTTCTGATAAAACGTGGCCAATGATAAATAACGGTGTTTTGATCGAGAAGATCATAACATCTCCTCATTTGATTCTTTGCGGCGCAGGACACGTTTCGGTCTATACCGCAAAGATTGCAAAGATGGTCGGTTTTCGTGTGACAGTGATTGATGACAGAAGTGACTTCGCAAATATCGAACGATTCCCGGACGCGGACAGTGTTATGAATTTGCCGTTTGATGAAGCGCTGGAATCTATTGACGACGTAAATGCTTTCTACGTCATTGTTACGCGCGGACATAAAGATGATCGGCATTGTCTCGAGAAGATTCTGAAAAAGACATATACGTACTGCGGAATGATCGGAAGCAAATCAAAAATCGGAGCCGTATATGCCAGTCTCCTTTCACAGGGGTACGCAAGTGAGCAGCTCGATACAGTTCATGCACCGATCGGTCTTTCGATCGGCGCGAATACGCCGGAAGAAATCGCCGTTTGTATCGTAGGAGAGATGATTCAAGTCAAAAACAGCTCCAAATGCGGCAGCGAATGGGATGAATCGCTGTGTCAGGCGATTGAAACGTTGCATGAGCCCTATGCAATGGTAACGTTGATCTCGAAGCACGGAAGTGCTCCTCGATCGACAGGAGCGCGAATGATCGTAAAAAAAGACGGGACGATCATTTCCTCTATCGGAGGCGGTTTCGGAGAATTTGAGGCTGCTGAGCACGCGAGAGCAATGCTTGAAAGTGGATTGAAAGTAAAACGGTATACATGCAGAATGAACAACACAGAAGCTGCACGGAATGGAATGATTTGCGGCGGCGAGATCGATATTCTGATTCAGATTACGGAGGCATAAATGGACGAAGATATTAAGCTGACGAAACTTGCGAATTGCGCAGGGTGCGGAGCCAAGGTCGGAGCCGGCGTCCTTGCGAAGCTGCTTTCCGATCTGCCGACTTTGCATGACGAAAACCTTCTTGTCGGATTCGATAAAAGCGATGACGCGGCTGTCTATCGTCTCTCCGGCGATCTGGCGCTTGTACAAACACTTGATTTCTTCCCTCCCATTGCAGATGACCCCTATACCTTCGGCCAAATTGCAGCGACAAACGCACTTTCTGATATCTATGCAATGGGCGGCGAACCGAAGCTTGCCTTGAATATCATGTGCGTGCCGAAGTCCATGCCAAAGGAACATGTACATGAGATTTTACGCGGCGGATATGAAAAATGTGCCGAAGCTGGCGCAATCATTTGCGGCGGGCACAGCATTTACGATGACGAGCCGAAGTACGGGCTATCGGTGACCGGCTTTGTGCATCCCGAAAAAATGTGGAAAAACCACGGTGCGAAACCCGGCGACGTGTTGATTTTGACTAAGCCCATCGGCATCGGCGTTCTGACCGCAGCACAGCGCGGCGATTTGCTGGAACCGGAAACGCACGAGCTGATGATCCACCTTATGACGACTTTGAACAAAAGCGCAAGAGATGTGCTTGTAAAATATGATGTGCATGCCTGCACGGACGTTACCGGTTTTTCATTCCTCGGCCATTTATATGAAATGTGCAACGGTTCGAACGCATCGGCATTGATCGACGTCAGCGCGATATCGCTTATTCCGGAAGCATTGGAATTTGCAAGGATCGGTATCTTGCCTGAAGGAATGTATCGAAACAGAACCTACGCCGAACATGCCGTCGATACGGGCAATACAGAATTGGCCGTTTGTGATCTTCTGTTCGATCCGCAGACGTCCGGAGGGCTGTTGGTTGCCGTTTCCGAAGCAGACGCCGATGCGGTTTTCAAAGATCTGAACGGCGTCGTCCCTTGCGCGCAGCGCGTCGGCAGAATCGTCGAACAGCGGGATAAAGCAATTTATCTTCAATAAAGAAACATCTGAAAAGTCCAGTTTGACAATATAAAAAAGGAGCGGCATCTGCCGCTCCTTTTTGTTGATTACTTATGGATTACTCCATATCAGAGTAGAACACGAGCCATTCGAAGTTGCCATCCTGCAGCGGACGGAGCTGAAGCGTACCCATGTCGTATACCGGGACGAACCAGCCGTAGTACACCGCATCGCCTGCAGAAGCATTCTCACCGACTGCGCTGCCGACGATATCGATCGCGTTATTGCCGTTGGTGACGCTGATGGTTCTGGTGCCGTCGCCTACTTCGGTTACACCGAGAACATCGAGATCCTCGAAGTAAACGATCGTGCCGACATAGAGTTCAGGGTTCTCAAAGATATCGTCGAACACGATTTCTTCGCCGAGACCGAACCTCGGATAGTAGATGACCGGATAAATGACGTTGCTCCAAACGATATCGCCGACATCCTCTTCATAATCTTCATTGACGAAGAGCGTGTAGGTTGCTTCCGCATTGTCGAGTCTCGGGCAGCCATAGTAGTTGTCAAGCTCGCCTGCGAAGACATACGCGTCGCCGACATGCATTTCTTCGAGCGCAGACTTATCTGCAAGATTGATCGCCATGCCCATCGGCTGACCCTTGATCGGATCAATCGACGACACGAAGATGAATCCATTGTAGATGTCCGTGATGATGCCCTGAATCGGGGTAACTACACCGAGCGCTTCTTTGTTGTTCAGAATCTGATCAACCGCGAATTCAACGGTACCGAACTCGTAGCCGTTTGCAAGGACTTCACCGGTCTTCAGGTTCAGAACGTAACTCTGCACGTTGGTTGCATAGTCGATTGCCTGCAGTTCAACGAAGCTGACATCTTCGGGAACTTCACTCAGATCGAAGACCATTTCGGAAGTACCCTCTGTGCCTACACCGTAGCCGAGGTTGAATCCGTCAAGTGCGGAGTCATAGTAGAACGCCTCTGCAAAGCACATGCCGGAACCGTTATCAGCGAAGCTGACGGTCAGCGTCTTTGCTTCTTCATCGGTTACAACATTCGTGATGACCGGAGATTCGGTATCAACGAGGAGCTGGAACTGATACTCGGTATTCAGTTCTGCGCCAGGATAATCGACCATCGTCTCATAGGTGACGAGGCAGATCGTGCCGTTCGGAACATACTGATCGTACAGTTCGGATTCTTCATTGGTGACGATGCCGTCCCAGTAGAAGGAAGCGCGCGGACCCCATGTTGCGGTGTCGTTGTCAAAGTATGCTTTTCCGAGATATTCGGTATCATCTACGTAGTAGATTTCACCGGTCATGGCGTCAGAGACGGTCATGATCAAATGACGTGCGTTACGAAGCTGAATCGGTTCGGAATAGAACTCATCAACAAGGTATTGTACGCCGTCAGTATTCTCGTTGGAAATAGCGTTGTGCAGCGGATTATCATAGGTCTCGAACAGATCTTCCCATGCAAGTGCATTGATCTCTTCATCGTCGATGATCGTTGCTGCCGGGTTCGTTGCAAAATACGTATACGGACTGCCGGATGCAGCGTTAACGCCGAACGTCATGTGCGGCTTAATGTTAACTTCCATCGGATCAAACAGATCGGTCGGCAGATAACCTGCTGCTGCATACTGCGGATACAATACGTTCTCAGCTGCGAAATACATCAGGTAGTCCGGCGAGTTCGTCCAGACCTTATCAAGCACAGGACCCTGCGTCCAATCGCCATAGAATCCGTTGAACGTAAAGTGTACGTCAGTAGATGCGATTCTTGCAGTCGGCGTATAGGTCGGAAGCGTTTCAAGACCAACAACTGCGCGCAGAATGAAAGACGCATCAGCAGCTGTCACAGAGCCATCCTGGTTGACGTCTGCAAAGAACGCAGCAACCGCGTCAAGCTCGGTAAGACCGACAACTGCACGAAGAATCTCAGCCGCGTCAGCAGCAGTGACTTTATCGTCGAGATTTGCATCACCGAGGAGACCTGCGGCAACAGGCGTATCAGATGCAGCTTCAGGATTCTGGTTCGTGAAATAGACATAACCTTCGATGAAGTTGCCGTTTGCGAACGTGGCGTCGAAGTATTCCTTGGCGGCATCATCAAGCGTGATCTTAATCTTGCCTTCATAGGTGCCGTTTGCAGGAACCGTGATGGTGGTCGGACCTTCAACCGTCATGCCCTGTCCATCAAACAGATAATCAGAAGTCAGCGTGTTATAACCCTGCGTGACGTGGTCATAAAGGCCGATTACCTCAAGGTCATAGACCTGTTCTTCATCGCTCAGGTTCACAGCGGTGAATCTCATATTGAACTCACCGGTCTTTTCCGGATCGTCAAACAGATTTACGATCGGTTCGACAAAGTAGATCGGGCTGGTAACCGCATTCTCGAGATTGAGGATACCGGCACCGCTCTTTCTCGGGGAATACAGATAACCGTCTCCGTCGATCGGGAGCGTAGCAGTCGATTCAACAATGTCCTCAGCGAGCTCAGCACGCTGTGCTTTGGACAGAGAAGGATAAGTTTCCTTCAGATACTGCGTGAGCAGGACGAAGGAACCGCAGGCATTCGGGGATGCCATGGACGTGCCGCTGTATACTTCGTATGCATCAGATGCGCCGGCAACTGCAGAATAGATCATACCACCGGGAGCGGTGATCGTCGGCTTGAGCTCCAGAGAAGGCGTGGTGCCCCAGCTGGAGAACGTGCTCATCAGCCAAGCATTCGGATTTTCAACTTCGAGCTTCTCGGTCGGAAACGATACGGTGTTGTCATCTTCGAGACCGGCCAGGATCGTCTGACCTGCTTCCTGCTGAATGCTGATTGCCGGTACATAGTACGGATCGATCAGCATGCCGATGCTGCCCGCTGCATTGTTGAACAGGATCATACCGACTGCACCCTTCTCCGCAACGTTCGCGTTCTTTTCGGAGAAGCTGAGGTCGCCGCGGACGACAAGTGCAACTTTGCCTTCTACTTCATCAGGAATTTCTTCGGGTGAGCCTTTGCCGCAGTATACGAGCTCGACGGTCTGATCACCGAACGCATCCAGCCAGCCATGTTCACCGTCATCGCAGTTATCCACGTACGGGAACGCTTCGCCGTTGTACACGATGGCAAGGGACGGATATGCGAGGTTTTCCATAGAAGCAACAGAGACGTTGCCTTCATAGGTGGACGGGCTTGCAACTTCCGCATAGTCGGCATAGTCAGCGAGAACATAACCGTCGCCCGCGAAATTGCCGGCATTGTGTGACATGGAATACTCGTTACCAGCGGAGATGCAAACGATAACGCCTGCCTGATCGAGCTTCTTATAAACGTTGCCGAACTCCTCGTCCAGCTCCCAGTCATGCACGAAGCCACCCGGTGCGCCGATCGACATATTGATCGCATCAACACCGAGAAGGAAGCAATCTTCCAAAGCGGCCATATAGATACCGGAGTTCGTGCCTGCTGCCTGATCCGCAAAGATCTTCATGAAAACGAGCTGCGACATAGGAGCTGCGCCCATGAATGTGATTGCGCCGTCCGGCGTAATGGTCAGACCCGAGATCGTACCGGAAACGTGCGAACCGTGACCATTGTAATCCATGACATCGTCATCCATGTCATAGTAGTCATAAGAGAACGGGATTTTTGCGGAAACATACTTGCCTTCCACCGTCGTCGGAACGGAAGAGACATACTCCTCGGTGAAGGCAGGATCTTCGATCAGACCGTAATCCTGGAACGCTTCATGCGTCAGATTCAGACCGGTATCGAGGACCGCGACGACCATTCCGTCACCGAACAGACCGATGTTCTGCATCGAGTATGCGCCGGTGATGATGTTTGCATTTGCCTGCGTGGGTTTTTGCACAACGGGTGCATCATACTCGTTGGCAATGTAAACCTTTTTCACACCGTCCATCTTTTCCATGGCAGCAAGGTTTTTGTATGCTGTCTGGATCGACATGCCGTTGATTAAAGCGGTGTAATCATACATACGCTTTGCTTCAAACGACAGCGACTTAAAGAAGACGTCGTGTGCGCCGGACAGACGGTTCATAGCAGATTCGGCCTTCTTGGCACGAATCTCTTCCGCCGTGAACGAGTCGCTCAGTGCGGGATCATCGAACACGACGATCGCGGTAACGATCGCTTCGGGATCAATGCTCTTTTGCGCAGAGAGGCGCTCATCAAGCGTTTTGAACGTTCTGCCGGTCTTGCTCTGGATGCGTTGGTCGGAAGTGGACGCTTCGCGTTTTTCGAGCTTGTCAACTTTCTTTGCAGCATCTGCAAAGGAAGCAGGCAGGACGCTCAGCACCATGACCAATGCAAGCATGATCGCAAGTATGGTTCTTGCTTTTTTCATCCATGTATCCTCCTTATCAATATTAGTACACAAGTGTACAATACATGCGTCTATATTATATTATCTGTACTCTTTCTTGTCAAGAAATATCCGCAAATTCTTCCATAGGAAAGAATTTCGAAAAAGCCCTGTCATCACTGCAAGAATCATACACAATGCGGAAATCAGACGAAAATATATTTTGTATCCGGCAATAAAAGATAAGAATAATAATACACATCCGAGCAGAAAATATTTGTTAGCTGATCGTATCGCGTAGAGGATCCTATTTGGCTTGACTTCCTTATTTTCCTTGCCTTTTCGCCCGAACACACAATCCATTATCATATCGACGTCAATCACCTTTCTTTCAGGCGCGTATTTGGATAATATGCGAGTGAAAGCCTGATCTTTTACAAGTAAACCGATTGATTTAGCGCCGCTTCTGATCGCATCCAGAACATCGCATTTGTCCGGCCGGAGTTTTCGGATCAGGAAAAAATCATTTTCTCCGATCGCTTCTTTCAATACCGCATCATCCATGAGGAGAATCTGTTCAATCCCGGCTTCCCTCTCCTCCTCTTCTTTTTTGATTCTCTTATGATGCTTTTGCGATAAATACTGAATGATCAATACAAAGCTGATCACAGCTGAGAAAAACATAATATAATAAAACGAATGCTTCCGCATCCGAAACAACAGCATGAACGGCGCAGAAACGAGCAACGAAAACAAAACAGTGTCAACAGCAATCCATCCGAAACGGATGACTACTCCCGGGGAAACCTTTCTTTTCATAAAATGAGTGTTGCCAAAACGACAGTTTATATTCTATAATTATAATATGAAGCAGAATAGAATCGGTGTTTTCGGCGGATCATTTCATCCGGTGCATAACGGGCATCTTTCTCTGGCGCGTCACGCGGCGGAAGCGCTCGGCATTGAACGCGTTTTATTTGTAATAGACCGGATCCCTCCTCACAAAACGCTTGCAGGCGGCGCAAGCGATGAAGAGCGACTTGCCATCCTTCGTCTTGCAACGGAGGACGATCCGCTTTTCTCTGTAGAAACGCTGGAACTCTATCGCGAAGGGACAAGCTACACCGTAGATACTCTGCGGGAGCTCAAGGAACGGTATCCGGACGCAGAACTCTGCTTTTTCATGGGATCGGATATGCTGAACGCATTTACAAACTGGCGTTCACCTGAAGTGATTTCGCGTCTTGCAACGCTGGTCTGTACGGTCAGGACCGGACAAAGCGGCGGAGAGCGTGAAACTGCGGATATGCTGTTTGAGCGCTTTGGCACAAAGGTGATTCTTCTCGATGAAGTCTCTCCCCTGTCCTCAACGCTGGTTCGCGATTGTATTCGCGATGCCCTGCCGATTCAGGATATGATTCCGAAGAAAGCGGAACACTATATCTATCTGCATGGATGCTACGCGCCGGAAGAGCTGCGGCCGATGTATGAGCGTCTTCATCGTGAATTAAAGCCTCAGAGAATGGAGCACACGGCGTACGTCATCGAGACGGCGATTGCGCTTGCGGCACGATTCGGTGCAGATCCAAAAAAAGCACGGCTTGCCGCACTTCTGCATGATTGCGCGAAATATCTGCCTGAGGGTCTTCTCCTGCCGTATGCGGATACGGAACCGCCGATGATGCCGATTTTGCATGCCCCGGCCGGCGCCGATTATGCTAAGGAAGTTTACGGCGTATCCGATCCGGAGGTATTGGAGGCAATCCGCCTGCATACGACCGGCGATGCGAACATGACCCTGCTCGATAAAATTATTTATCTTGCAGATATGATTGAGCCATCTCGCTCGTTTGAAGGGGTGGATGAAATCAGAAACGCATCAACGCCGGATGAAATGATGCGTCTTGCTTTATTGCGCAGTATTTGGTATATTAAAGAAAATGGATCTCAGATCCATCCCGCAACGCTGCGGGCATTACACGACTTAGGAGGCACGATGGAACGATTCGGAGAATCTGAAGTGCTTGCGATCTGCAAGCTTCTGTATGACAAGAAAGCAACCGATATTCTTGCGCTGCACATCGGGGATAAAACAATCATTGCCGATTGGTTCGTTGTTGCAAGCGGTACGTCCGTAACGCACGTCCGGGCGCTGTGCGACGAACTGGAGGAAAAAGCGGAGTCCATCGGCCTTTCAATCCGCCGCAAGGAGGGATATGAAGACGCCCGCTGGATCGTTCTTGATTTCGGGTTTGCGCTCGTACATCTTTTCCATCCGGAAGAACGCGAATATTATAAGATCGAACGTCTATGGGAGGGCGACGACAATATGATCCGCTATCCCGTATCGGAATAAATGATTGGAGGAACTGATATGAATCTTGCAAAGTATATTGACCACACCTTGTTAAAGCCGGAATCGACCCGTGAAGACATTCTTCGCGTCTGTGAAGAAGCGAAGCGCTACGACACTGCGAGCGTTTGCGTCAACCCGTTCTGGATCGGATTCGTTGCGGAACAGCTCAAAGGAACCGACGTTACGCCCTGCTGCGTGATCGGATTCCCGCTGGGCGCGACCCTGCCCGAAGTCAAGGCGTTCGAGACCGCAGCAGCGATCCGTGACGGAGCAAAGGAAGTCGATATGGTTCTGAACGTCGGCGCGCTCCGCGGCGGTGAGACGCAAACCGTTCTTGACGATATCCGTGCTGTCGTTGATGCCGCAAAAGGAAAGGCTCTTGTGAAGGTCATCATTGAAACCTGTCTGCTCAATGACGAACAGAAGGTTCTTGCCTGCAAACTTGCAAAGGAAGCCGGCGCAGACTTCGTTAAGACGAGCACCGGATTCTCCACCGGCGGCGCAACCATTGAAGACGTTCGCCTGATGCGTGAAACCGTCGGACCTGATATGGGCGTAAAAGCGAGCGGCGGCATTCGCTCCAAAGCAGACGCGGAAGCGATGATTGCTGCCGGTGCTTCTCGTATCGGCGCAAGCTCTTCGAAGAAAATTATCGAAGGCTAAAATCAGAATACAAAACCGCTCGTACCGATGACTCGTACGAGCGGTTCTTTTTTATGCTTCGTAATACATGACGTTGTGCGCGCGCAGGAAATCTTTTATGACTTCCGGATGCGTGTGAACGGCAAGATGCATTGCGCCGCGATCCACAAAGGGTTCTTTGTTGGGCGATTCCAATTTAATGTCCGCTCCCAACAGCATCAGTCCGATACCGCTTTGCATACCGACCACTCTTCCTTCCGCATCAAACAAAGGCGCCCCGTTTAATCCGACGGGTCCTGCATTGGTTGTTTCGACGGCGAACGTTCGATCTCCGTCTGAAAGGAATCGGGTGATCGTTCCGTCCAACGCGAACAGAGAGGATCCGGAGCTGCCGATATCGTTAAACGTAATTTCATCGCGTTCCTGATCAAAATGGAAATTCTTAAACTCCGGCATCGGGAATCCGAGTCTGCAGACGGTCTGCCCCTGCTTCGGCGCATCGTGTGCGAACGTAACGTGTCCCTTATACATATACTCGCCGTCAGTCGTAAAATGCAGGAGTGCGAGATCATACTTCGGATGCGGTGTGCATTGAATTCGAACCGTTCCTTTTGCACAGCCCATAAAAGCATAGCGGATCTGAATCAGCGTATCGCTCGTCATTTTCAGATCCTTTTCAAGGCGCTTCAGCGCAAAACGATACGCTTCATCATGCTTCAATTCTGATTTCTTCTGTTTGTATGTCGCTAAAAGCTGTTCGGCATGATTGGCAGCATTCAGGATAGAAGAAACCCGCTTTGACGTAATTGCGTAACCCATCTCGTTCACAAAGAACAGCGTTGCAATATCGGGAAGAATCGCATTGTCTCCGAATCTTCTCCGAATCACGTGCAGCGGGCGGATGGCTTCTTTTATCGTTTCAACAGCATTTACAAACATCTTTTCTCTCCTTTGCTCTCATTCGGATAAAACTTTAGTATATTCAGCTCCGGCGTATTAAATACCCGCGGAACAGGAATCGTATTTCCAAGGCCTTTCGAGACGAACAGAACGGATTTCTGTCGTCGGTACAGACCGGACGTATATTTCGGGAAAATACCCTGACCGGGCGCAAATATGCCGTGTCCAAACAGACGTATCTGCCCGCCGTGCGCATGTCCGGAAAGCACGACGTCGGCTTCCGTCGAAGCGTAAATCGGAAACAACTCCGGTCGATGCGAAAGGACAAGGTTGAACCGATCGGGATCCAGCATGGATGACAGCACCTGCGGCGAGGCGTACTGTTTGAGACCGATCAAGCGGATTCCCAAGCATTCCGCATATTCGTCCCGCAGCACGTTAACGCCCATCCGGCGGATCGTTTCAATGTATCGCTCCCCCGTCTCTCCCAAAGCAATCTCATGGTTGCCCTCCGCAAAAAATAACGGTGCGATATCTGTTGCGCTGTTTACAAAGGTAAATGCGTTTTTACAGGCTGTTTGAACGTGACGATTGAAGAGATCGCCTGTCAAAACAATCGCGTCCGGTGACGCCGCCCGAATCGAGGCAAGCAGCTTTTCCTGGTTTATTCCGAACCGGCGATCATGCAGGTCGCTGACCTGAACGATCGTAAAAGGCTCTTTGATCTTTTCATGCGCAATCCGTTCTTCTTTCACAACGAACCGACGCGCATCCAGAAACAGAAGCAAATAAATTACGATCAGCGCAGCGCCGAAGATCAATGCAGGAATCATGTCCTTTCCCTCTCGCTGAGCTTTGAAATGACGTGTTCGTAATGAAAGTGAGGAACGGTGCAGCCGCTGCAATCCTTCATGCCGTTTTCGAGCCATGCCGGATTTCCGCCGCAGTCTTTCATCCGATATAGCGGACAGTAGCAGAAAAGGCAGTTGAAATGCTCGGGGTCGTTCGTTTTATGACACGGAAAGTATTCGCAAGCGCGGTTCTGCACAAAGGAATAGAATCGACTTTCCTTTGGCCCCGCTTCCCATTCTTCACGCGTCATTGAATACGTGCAGTCGTCCGAAAGGGAACCGTCGACTCTGCGCGTATTGCGTCTCAGCGTACCGTCATAGCGAAAACCGCATTTTTGAATCACGTGTTTTGATCTGTGATTGATTACATTATGAACGACGCGGATCGAATCAAGCTTCAGTTCGGTAAATCCGAAGCGGATCACAGCTTTTGCGGCTTCCGTCATGATACCCTTGCCCCAAAAATCGGGATGAAGGACATACCCAAGCTCGCGAGTCGTGTCAACGCCTGTGGCGTGAAGTCCTACTGCGCCGAGCGCGCGATTATCCGGCTTACAAGTGACCGCCCAGGTCTCGTCCTGTTCGATGGCGAATCTAAGGTATTCTTCGGATTCCTCGATCGATTTGTGCGGGTTCCATCCGGCAGACGGTCCGACGAGCGGATTTTTCGCATAATCAAACAGAGCCGGGGCGTCTTCCATCGTCCAAGCCCGAAGAACAAGCCGTTCGGTTTCAATCGTTTTCACCGTGCTGACCCTTCCTGCTCCGAATAGCGATATTCCAATCCATAGGTGTACGGATTCGTTTCGCCGTCAAGATACGAATATCCATCCGTACGAACAATACGAAAACCGCATTTCAAATGTGCGGCCAAAGAAGCAATGTTCTTTTTCCCAACGCAGTCACATAGAGAAAAGGGCCCGGCTTCTTTCAAGCTGTCAATCAAAACATGCAGAAGCTGCGAAGCAAAACCGTGTCTGCGCTGCGAAGGTTCTGTTTCGAGCGCTTCCATATAAAACAAATGGTCAGGCAATTCATAAAGCCGAAGGGCAGCGACCCACTCGCCGCCGACAGAAAGAACATGGTACGATTCTTTTCCGTCCCTGAAAAAACGAGTTTTCAGATAGCTCCGAAAATCTTCAATCGCCTTACCGAGCGCGGTCTTTTTATCTTCATCAGGATATAGATCCCGGGCGTTTTCAAGATTTCCTTCTGCGTAGATCCGCATCAGCCGTTTAAAATCGAGTTCCTCAAGCGAACGGAAAACAAGCATTTTCATTTCAGGTTCAGCGGTTTTGTTACCCGATTCACCGAGCTGCTTCATTCGCTTTTTCAGATCGCTGTGCAGCGTCAACAGATCATAAACCGAATCCTGCGAGAGAACGCCTCTCTTGATATTGTTCGGGATCCTTCCCGCTTCATCGTCTTCGTAATCCTTGCGCCATTGAGAACTCTCATAATACGCAGCCACCCGACGGATATTCTGTCGGTTTTCCTCGTAAACATCAAGGGCTTGCACAAGCTTAGCCAGCGTTTCGGTTGAGATATCGAATCTGTTTTCCATTTCTCGGATCCGCTCGATCTGATCCATAGCTCCTCCTTTATCTCGAGTTATGATACCCGACGCCGTACTCCGAGGTATAATAATCGACTCTCTTCGAATGATCGAAAATCGCCGGATACAGATTTTCATCGGGTTCTATCCCGCAGAGCCTGCACACCGCTTCATGCGAGCGTCGAATCAGATCGCGTTCCCGTTCCTTTTCGTTCAGGGCATGATCCGGAAAGATCGGTTCGCCGATGTGCAGCGTCAACCGCGCAATCTGATGGAACAGTTTCTTTCGGATCCAACCCGGCTTCCGGTATGAGAAGCCGAGCGGAAGCATCGGTTTATCACAGTTCACGGCAATATTCGCCGCGCCGCGTTTAAACGGACGTACCGGCGCATAGTATTCCCACATGCTCCCCTCGGAATAAACATGCAGCCAGCCGTGGTCGTTCACGAGCAAATCCTTGACGGCTTTGAGATACGCCATCGTTCCGGCAAGGTTCGTATCCGGGATCGGAATGCCACCGACCATGCGGATTAACGTACCGTTTTCACCGTTCACGTTCGGCGCCCAGGAAAGCATGTTCGACCGATACGGCCGGATCGCCTTCATGACGGCGATATAGTCCCACATATGCACATGATTACAAACGGACAAAGTACCGTTCCGCAGCGTTTCCTTATGTTTTTTCAGGTTATTTCTTCCTTCGATCTTTAATCCCATCCGTATCGTGCAAAGCGGGAAGACGAGGATGTTCAGCATAAATCGAACGACGTTCTGTTTGAATACGAACCATTTCGAACGGTCAATGTACGGATACTTCGAGTCGAAAACGATCCCCCTGTTTTTATGAACAACCAGATAATGGTGATCTGTTTCCATCGGATAAGGATATTTGTTTGTTTTCGGATCAAACATGAGATTACCCCTTTCTCATTTGATATCTATCATATTGCATTCTTACGTATCTGTCAAATCCTGCGATGCATTTTGTGCTTCATCCGCGCACCGCGTGATCCCGAACAGATACCGAAGCGTCAAAAGAACCTGCGACGGGATATAAAATACCCAGATCATAAACGTGAAGAAGCGACCGACGGAGCCGTTCAAAAGGACGCTGAGTCCGACGGACATATCGCAGCAAAAGAACAGCGTGATGCCGAGCCGGAAGAGCCATCCGGGATCGAACCGCTTTGACGTCCACGCGTCGACGACGTTCATAAACAGGATCGCGATATTGAGGATCGCAAGAACGTTCAGCACCGAAAGATTCCGCGTCAAAACCGCGCCGACGAACAATCCCGCAAAGAGGATCGCGCGCAGGATCACGGATAGCCGCGAGCTTTTCAAAAAGATCGCGTAAACCGTTTCCG
>JAFOTD010000060.1 GCA_017388175.1 Clostridia bacterium
CCGAACGCGGCGGAGATCGACTACATGGAGGAGCCGATGGTGAAGGCGACGATCATGACGCCGTCCGAGTACGTCGGCACGATCATGGAGCTGTGCCAGAACAACCGCGGCGTGTTCGTCGATATGCAGTATATCGAAGCGGACCGCGTCAATCTGCATTACGTGCTGCCGCTCAACGAGATCATCTATGACTTCTTCGACAGCCTCAAATCGAGAAGCCGCGGCTACGCGTCGTTCGACTATGAGCTCTCCGGCTACGAAAAGAGCGAGCTTGTGCGGCTGGACTTTTTGCTGAACGGCGAGATGTGCGACGCGCTTTCGACCATCGTGCATAAGGATCGCGCGTATGCAAAGGGACGCGCCGTTGCCGAAAAACTCAAGGATGTCATTCCGCGCCAGCAGTTCGAGATTCCCGTGCAGGCTGCGATCGGCAGCAAGATCATCGCCCGCGAAACCGTCAAGGCGGTCCGCAAGGACGTTCTCGCGAAGTGCTACGGCGGCGACATCACGCGAAAGAAGAAGCTGCTCGAAAAACAGAAGGAAGGCAAGAAGCGCATGCGGCAGGTCGGCTCCGTCGCCGTGCCGAGCGACGCCTTTATGAGCGTGCTGCGCATCAACGGATGATCGGCGTCTACGTCCATATCCCATATTGTCTCAGAAAATGCCGCTACTGCGATTTCGTTTCGGTTCCGATCGACGAGACCGCAGGGCGGTATCGCTCTGCCGTGCTTCGCGAAATCGAACTCTGCGCGCAAAAGTACCCGGGTGAGCGCGTGAAGAGCGTGTTCTTCGGCGGCGGCACACCGACCGCGCTGCCCGCGGACGATCTTTGCGCGATCCTCGATGCGATCAAAACCGCGTTTCCCGTGGAGCCGGACGCGGAGATTTCCATCGAATGCAACCCGAAGACGATTGGATATGAGGGGCTTTCGCGGCTGGTCAGCACGGGCTTCAACCGCCTTTCGATCGGTCTGCAGGCAACGCAGAACGACCTTTTGAACCGCATCGGACGCGTACATACCTTCGAAGAATTCCTTTCGACCTATCGGGCGGCAAAGGATGCCGGTTTTCAAAACATCAATATCGATTTGATGCATGGACTGCCGGGGCAAACGCAGGCGGATTATCTCGACGCGATCCGCACCGTCGCGGCGCTCGAACCCGCGCATATTTCCGCCTACTCGCTGATTCTCGAGGAGGGCACGCCGCTTTATGACGACGTGCTTGCGGGACGCGAAACGCTGCCGGAGGAGGACGCCGTCGCCGACATGGAGGACGCGGGCATGGATCTTTTGGAAGAACTCGGCTATCACCGCTACGAGGTCAGTAACTTTGCAAAGCCGGGCTTCGAATGCCGCCACAACCTTATCTATTGGCATAACGAACCTTACCTCGGCTTGGGCGCCGCCGCGCATTCCTCAATGATCGAGGACGGGCTTTGGGTGCGTTTTTCGAATGAAAGCAGCATTCCCGCCTATCTCAAAAAGCTTGAAAAGGGGAAGCTGCCGCGCGCGGAGCGCATCATCACAAACACGTTCGAGCAGATGTTTGAATCGGTTATGCTGGGGCTGCGGCTCACCGAGGGCATCGGCCGCAAAGCGTTTTTCGACCGCTTCGGCAGCGACGTGATCGAAACGTATCGGGAAGCGTACGACAAGAATGACAAATACGGCTTCTGGGATCATGCCGATCCCGCCTATCTGCGCCTCACGCGTTCCGGCATGGATCATCTCGATTCCGTTCTCAGGGACTTTCGCGAACGTCGGCTCATCGATTTTTTGCGGTAGCCTTTCCATGCGCCATTGGCGCAATTCATGCCGTAGGGACGGGCATTGCCCGCCCGCCAAAAGCGGAAGGGACGACCAATGGTCGTCCCTACATGTCCATTCATGTTGTCAGATAATTCATTCTGTCGGCTTTCAAACAGAGCGGTTTTTTATTGACCGGAAGGTAAGAGCGTTACAGAAGCATCGTTATCCATATAGATTACGGGGAATATCTCCGTAGAGACCACCTGACCGCCCAGATAGCCGTCGACAGGGCGAATGCGGCAGATGACGCTCTCATACAGCACCTCAAACCCGCTTCTGTAACCATACAGGCAAATGGTACCGTCCGGTTCCATAACCGCCTGCTGCACATGTCCTTTACAATCATAATCCGACGGAAGAATCGGAATCGTTCCTGCCGGTACATCTTTCCATGTATCCTCATCATCCGCGTGTTGCCCGTCGGGTATCATACACGGACGTCCGACCGTGCTTTGGAAGAAGTCTTCAAGCTCCTTTTGCGAGACAATGGCGCCTTTGTCGCCGAATTGGTTCTCTATCGTCCCTTCTCCGTGCAGGTAGGGAGGAAGAACGTCCCCGGAGTTATAAAAGAGAGCGCCCAGTATACATTCTTGACACAGGCTTTCCCATTCATCCGGATTGGATAACCTGTTTGCTTCTGCGTAAACGCTCTCATAGAGATACCCGATCAAAAGCAGATCGTCGAACAGCCCGCGCTGTTCTTCGCTTAGCTCCAGCCCGGCTTCCGTTGACAGGGGATACACCACCGTGTATTCGGGCGCGCTGTGATCGGCGCAGATGATCCGCTCCGTTCCCGTGTTATCGAGATAACGGAGATACACAAACGCTTCTGCCCGATCTCCGTCGGACATTGTTTCGATCCCGGTAAAAACGAGCTCGGTCAGACCTTCGGTAAAAGGAAGACGCTGAAATCTGGAATACGTATGGCCCCAGCTTTGTGTTTCCGCACAAATGTCGGGTTGACCCAGACGGGAGGCATAATAGATTTTCAATCCGTCTCCCTCATACAGCGGCGCCGGCAAAACAGAATCAGCGTCCTGTCGGTCGACGGCTTCCGGCGTACAGTCAACCGGTTCGGATCAGCCGGATGAATGTTTCCTGCACGGCGTCCTCGGTATCGGAGGAGCTTTTCAGGTAAGCAAAGCAGACGCGCCAGACCGTTATTTTATGACGCGTAAAGAGTTCCGTAATTTCTTTGTCCGTACGCAGCAAAGTTTTTGACATTGCACGTCGTCCTCCTTTCATCAATAATACCGTCGGGAGCGTCGAAATGTCGGACGCGTCGTCCGATTTTTTGAAACGTCCGGTTCCGGTGCGTTTTCAAAGCGCGCAGAGATCGCGCGCGTTTTTCACCATACAGTCGATCGGCGCATGATAGAGACACGCGGCAAGATAGCGCTCGCCGTTTACGACCTCGCCGCCGCGCGCGTCGATCTGCTTTTCCACGTAGTCGATATGATCGACGGTCAGAAGCTTCAGGCGTTCCCGAACCGTTTCGTTTTCGATCCGTTCGCCGTCGATCTTTGTGTACGGCGCGTAATACATGCGCCGGATCGTTTGTCCGACCGCCTGCGCAAAGACCTGATCGTCAAACAGATGCAGATATAACCGGTCAAAGATCTCGTCGACGTCCGTCCCGTCCCTCATATCAAACGGACTGACAGCGACTGACGGCACGTCGGCCGTTATTGTTTTACTATTATTATTTATTTCCCCCTCAATTTTTGACGGGGGTGGGTTCAGCTTTTCAGGGGACTCCCCCTCAGAATTTGACGGGTGCGGGGCCAGATTTTGACCGGGGAGGGGGTCAGTATTTGAAGGGGGCAGCCTTGCTGCGTCCGTCGGCAGAGAAAGGATCCGATACCGGTTCGCGCATTGCAGCATGCGGCCGTTTTTGGATAACCGATGTGTGATTTCGGACGTGATCATGCCGTCGCGCACGAGCTCGTCAAGCGCCTTTTTGACAGTATTGCGCGTCATCCCGCAATGCCGGCCGATCGCAGGCATGCCCGGGAAGCATACGCCGCCTTTATCCGCGCAGAAGGAAAGATACGCATAGACGGCGATCGCGTTTGCGCTGTGCGAGCCGTCGAAGACCGACGCGTTGACGTAAAAGGTTTTTCGTTTTGCCATGGGTTTGCTCCGTTCTGTTTTCTGAATTGTATTATACAGAACGGAACGTATGTTTTTTTACAATCTTTTTTTCACAATTCGTCGTCCGGTCAGAAGTCGATCACGCCGGTTAAGGAGAGGATGGTCCGAAGAAAGAGCAGCCCGAGCACGAAAAACATGACGAGCCGGATTTTTTTGCTGCCGCCTTTGATCGCGTAGCGCGCGCCGATATAGTTCCCGAGCATGGAGCATGCGATCGCGGGGATGCCGACGGAAAACAGCACGCTGCCGTTGACAAGGTAGACGACGAGCGAGGCGATATTCGAGGCAAGGTTTGCGGTTCTTGCGCAGCCGGAGGATTTCAGAAGCCCGAAGCCGAGAACGACGGAGAACGCGATGGTTAAAAACGTGCCGGTGCCGGGGCCGACCAGCCCGTCGTATACGCCGATGAGAAGCCCGATGAGCCCGCCGAACAGGATGATCTTCGCGCGCGGAAGCGCTTTCGTGTCCTCATCGGTCTTGCTGCGCGCAAGCATCAGAATCACGGCGGCAAGCGGCAGCGCGGCAAGAATCACGATCTCCAGAGCGGCGTCCGGAATGGCAAGCGCGATTCGCGACCCGATCGCGGCGCCGATGAGCGCGCCGATGCCCGCGGGCAGGGCGCACGCCCATTCGATGTTGCCGCTCTTTGCGTACTTTGCGACGGCAAGCGCCGTTCCGCAGCCGTTCGCAAGCTTGTTCGTGCCCGCGGCGAGCTTCACGGGGATGCCCGCAAGCAGGTACGCCGGCAGCGAAATCACGCCGCCGCCTCCGGCGACCGAGTCGACAAAGCCGGCTAAAAATACGAGCGGACAAACGATAAGATGCGTCCAGACGGTCGGGATCATGCCGCGGCTCCTTTCGATCAGATATAAGCATTATAGCATGGGATCGCAAAAAGGGAATCCTCTTTTTGTCAAGAGAGAAAAAACCTCTCGATTCCTGCGCGCGGATATGGTATAATATCCAAAACGGGAAAGGACGGAGGACGGCGATGCAGAAGCAATACGCGGCGATCGACCTGAAATCATTCTATGCCTCCGTCGAATGCACGGAGCGCGGGTTCGACCCCTTGGACGCGAACCTCGTCGTGGCGGATGAGAGCCGCACGGATAAGACGATCTGCCTTGCCGTTTCGCCTGCGCTGAAGGCGCACGGCATTTCGGGACGCGCGCGTCTGTTCGAAGCGAAGCAGCGCATCCGCGAGGTCAACGCCGAGCGGCGCATGAACGCGCCGAATCATACGTTTACCGGCAAGTCCATCTACGCGTCCGAGCTCGAACGCGATCCTTCGCTCGAGCTCGATTACGTCGTCGCGACGCCGCGCATGCATTACTATATGAACTATTCGCGCAAGATCGTCGAGATCTATCTCCGATACATTTCGCCGGAGGATCTTCTGGTCTATTCCATCGACGAGGTGTTCATCGACGTGACGCCGTATCTTTTACGCTACCGGATGAACGCGCACGATTTTGCGATGATGCTGGTGCGGCAGGTCATGGAGGAAACGCGCATTACGGCGACGGCAGGCATCGGCACGAATATGTACCTTGCGAAAATTGCGATGGACATCGTCGCGAAGCACATGCCCGCGGACAAGGACGGCGTGCGCATTGCGGAACTTGACGAAACCGGCTACCGCGAAGCGCTCTGGTGTCACACGCCGCTGACCGATTTCTGGCGGATCGGGCACGGCATTGCGAATAAGCTCGAGGCCAACGGCTTGCATACGATGGGCGACGTCGCGCGATGCTCGCTCGGAAAACCCGGTGAATACTACAACGAGGACCTTCTCTACCGCCTGTTCGGGATCAACGCGGAGCTTCTCATCGACCACGCGTGGGGCTGGGAGCCGACCGAGATAAAAGACTGCAAATCGTACGTGCCGGAGACGAAAAGCCTGAGTCAGGGACAGGTGCTTTCGCGGCCGTACCGGGCGGAGGAGGGGCGCGTCGTCGTGCAGGAAATGGCGGATCAGCTTTCGATGGACCTCGTGCGAAAAGGCTTGTACACCGATCAGGTCGTGCTCGATATCGGCTACGATATCGAAAACCTGACCGACCGCGCGCGCGCGCAGGCGTACAAAGGCGAGATCGTCACGGACTGGTACGGACGGAGGGTCCCGAAACCCGTGCACGGCTCGCAGAACCTCGGGCGGCACGTGGTATCCTCCGAGCGGATCGTCGAGGCGGCGCGCACGATCTTCGACCGCATCGCGGACGAGACGCTTCTGATGCGCCGGTTCAACGTCTCGGTGGGCAATCTTCTGACCGCGGACGAGGTGAAGGAAAAGGAGAGCCGGCCGCAGCAGCTCGACCTGTTCACCGATATCGAAACGCAGGATCAGGCGCGCGCGGAAGAGGACGCTGCGCTCGAAAAGGAGAAACGGCGGCAGGAGGCGCTTCTCAATATCCGCGACAAGTACGGCAAAAACGCCGTGGTGAAGGGCCTGAACCTTAAGGAAGGCGCAACGGCGATCGAGCGCAATTCGCAGGTCGGCGGACACAAGGCGTAGGAGGACGGCAAAATGACGGAAACGTTGGAACTATACATCCCGAAACCGGAGGACGGATGGTTTTATGTAAAGATGATGTCGGACCCAGAAACAATGGCGTATAACGCGCCGTGGTTTCCGCCGGACGGCTGCATTCCAAACCCGGAAGAAGAATGGAAGCGGCTCTGCTCGGACTGGATCGGCGCCGAGCCGCGGCGGTTTTACGCGTATCTTCGACGATCGCGCGACGGCACGTTCGTCGGGGACGTCTGCTTCCATGAGACCCCGGAACGCGATTGGTGGGACATGGGCGTCGTGATCCTCGCTTCGGAGCGCGGAAAGGGCTACGGAAGACAGGGATTGAAACTGCTCGCCGAGCACGCCTTTTCGCACGGCGTGACGCGGCTGCACAACGAATTTGAAACGACGCGGGACGCGGCGTACCGCATGCATAAGGACGTCGGATTCCGGGAGACCGGAAAAGCGGACGGCATGGTATATCTCGAACTGACCGAAGCGGATTATCGGAAAGGAGCGCATATGGAACCGAG
>JAFOTD010000061.1 GCA_017388175.1 Clostridia bacterium
CGGTCGAAGAACGCGGCGACTTCCTTTGTGTCGATCAATGGTTTTCTCCTTGAAAAAAGCGGAGGCCGAAGCCTCCGCCGATGGTGTTGCATTATTTGCCGGATTCGATCAGCGCCTTGAAAGCAGGAAGGCTCTTTAAAATCATCTCGTGGCTCACGCAGGTGGAAAGCCGGAGATATCCGGGGCAGCCGAACGGCTCGCAGGGCGGAACGAGGATGTTGTACTCCTTCGCCTTTTCGGAGAACTCCAGCGCGGTGCCGAACGGCGCCTTCATAAGCACGTAGAACGCGCCCTGCGGATACACACAGGTATAGCCGTAGCTCGTCAGCGCCTCATACAGCGTTTTGCGGTTCTCGTCGTACGCCGCGATGTCCGGCATCATGCCACAGCATTTCTCAACGACGTACTGCGCGGTCGTCGGCGCGCAGACGTGTCCCATCGCGCGGGCGGAACCTGCGACGGCATAAAACACGTCGACGCTGTCGGCCGCCTGATCCGGAACATACACATAGCCGATACGCTCGCCCGGAAGGCTCAGCGACTTCGACCAGGAATAGCACACGATCGTGTTTTCATAGAGATTCGGAATGAACGGCGCAACGCGGCCGTCATAAACGAGCTCGCGATACGGTTCGTCGGCGATGATGTAGATCGGATGTCCGAACGCCTCGCCCTTTTCGCGCAGCATATCGCCGAGCGCGCGCAGCGCTTCCTCATGATACACGATGCCGGTCGGGTTGTTCGGCGAGTTGATGATGATCGCCTGCGTGTGCGCGGTGACGTACGGTTCGACCTCGTCCACATGCAGGTCAAAGTCCTTTGTGTTCGCGGGAACGACGACGGGCTTGCAGCCTGCCGCGCGGATGAACGTCGTGTATTCGGGGAAGTACGGCGCAAGAATGATGATCTCCGCGTCCGGAACGCTCAGCGATTTCAGCACGCTCATGACCGCGGGCGCAGCGCCGCAGGTGAAGAACAGGTTCTGCGCTCTCGCGCCGCAGTGGAAGCGCTCGTTGAGGTTCTTTGCGACCGCTTCGCGAACCGACATTGCGCCTGCCGCGGAGGTATAGCCGTGGACCTTGACGCTGTCCTCGCGCGCCGCCTGCCGCGCGATCTCCTCACGCACCGCTTCCGGCGCGGGCACGGACGGATTGCCGATTGAGAAATCGAATACGTTTTCGGCGCCGACCTCCGCCTTGCGCTTCAAACCGTACTCAAACAGTTCGCGGATGCCCGAACGCTTTGCGCCGAGCTGTACCATTTCGTTTACCAACATTTTTACGAACCTCCCTTAAAATTCCATTCCCCTTGCGACGACCGCGCCGAGCGCGATGGACGCCAGCTTGACCTCCGCGCTGTCCGCGCGGGATACCAGCACGATCGGGACCTTCGCGCCGACGACGATGCCGGCGTTCATGGCGCCGCCGAAGATCGACATTGCCTTGCCGATGCCGTTGCCCGTTTCATAGGACGGGACGAGCAGGATATCCGCCTGTCCCGCGCCCTTCGCTTCGTAATGCTTGTGGTGACAGGCAGCCTCCGAAACCGCAAGATCGAGTCCCACCGGTCCGTACACGTTCATGTTGTACGGCGCCCACCGCTCCGTCATTTCACTGAGCGTTTTCGCGTCGACTGTGGACTGAATCTTCGGGTTCACGACCTCCGCGCCGCAGATGCACGCCGCGTTGATCTCGTCATAGCCGAGCGCTTTAAATACCTTTGCGGCGTTTTCGAGGATCTCGGCTTTTTTATCGAGATCGGGGAACGTGTTCATGCCGCCGTCGGTCAGACCCATCATGCGATGACCCTTCGGCTCATACATCATGACGTGGCTGATAAGCTTACCGGTCCGAAGACCCGCTTCGGGCTTCAGCACGGCGCGCATGATGTCGGGCGTATTCAGAAGCCCCTTCATCAGGAAGTTTGCCTTTCCCTGTGATACGCATTCGACGGCTTTTGCCGCACAGTCCACGTCGGAATCCGCGTGGATGATCTCGTAATCCGCGGGCGTTTCACCGAGTTCTTTGAGGATCTCGGCGATCCGGTCCTCGTGTCCGACCAGGATCGGCTCGGCGATCTTTCTCTTTTTTGCTTCAACGACCGCTTTCAAAACGTCCGCGTCGTGCGCGGCGGCAACCGCGATCCTTCCGGAGGCGAAGCCCTCCGCCGCTTTGATGATCTCCTGAATCGTTCTCATTTTCCATCCCCCAGATACGTTTTGCATTCCCCGCCGTGCAGCACGCGGAGCGCGCCTTCGGCAAGGCTCTTCATTTCCTCTTCTCCCGGGAAGCGCAGAATTTGCGCAAGCGGCGCAAGGTACGAATCAAGCTCGTCGCAGAACGGCTTTGAATACGCCATTCCGCCCGTATAGACGATCGCGTCGACCTTGAACTTCATGACTGCCGCCATCGCGCCCGCGTCCTTAGCAAGCTGGTACGCAAGCGCCTTGAAGATCAACGTCGCTTCCGGATCGTCGCCCGAGAGCGCGCGGCGCTCGATCTCGCGGAAATCCTTCGTGCCGAGGTACGAATACACGCCCGCCTCCGAGCTGATCAGCTTTTTGATCTCCTTTTTCGTCGCGCCGGAGAAGCACAGATTGACCACCGCGTTGACCGGCAGCGCGCCGGGACGGTCGAGTCCCATCGCGCCGTCGTCCTTCACGTTGAAGTTGTCGATGACAAGTCCCTTTTCGTGCGCCGCGACGGATACGCCGCCGCCCAGATGCAGCACGATGAGATTCAGCTCCTCGTACGGCTTTCCGAGCTGTTTTGCGGCTTTCCGCGCGACGGATTTCTGGTTCAGCGCATGGAAGAAGCTTTCGCGCTCCATGCCCTTTAACCCCGAGATCCTTGCAAGATCGCAGAGCTCGTCAACGCACACGGGATCGACAAAGAACGCCGGAATGCCCAGAGGATCCGCGATCTCCCGCGCGATGTACGCGCCCAGGTTTGCCGCATGCTCGCCGTAGAACGGGTGCAGAATGTCCGCGATCGCGCGATCGTTGACCGCGTACGTGCCGGACGGGATATGGCGGAACAAGCCGCCTCTGCCGCACACCGCGTCGAGCGTGTTAAGGTCGACGCCGTTCTTCTCCAACGCGTCGAGGATCAGCGCCTTTCGGTACGGCATCTGATCCGCAACGCGCTCAAAGTCCTTTAAATCCGCGGCGCTGTGGTCGATCGAAACGCGAAGCTCCTCCTTCTCCTCTTCGAAGACGGCGATCTTCGTGGACGTCGCGCCCGGGTTAATGACCAGTACCTTCATGGCTTACACCGCGTCAAAGCCCGCGTGATAGGCCTTCAGATTCAGCTCGCGGAACTTCGGCGGAACGACGTCGGAAATGACCGCGTCCCAGTCGATGTCCGTCATGCCGAGCGCTTTGACCATGCTGCCGAACAGCACGATGTTCGCGCACTTGACGTTGCCTAATCCTTCCGCGATCTTTTCCGCGTTCAGCGGATAGACCTTGAAGTGGCTCTGCATTGCCTCGAGGCAGCCCTCGGGATACTTGACGTAGCCCGCCGCAATGGTCGAAGACGCCATTTCGTAGTCGTTGATGATCGCAACGCCGTCCGGCTTCAGATAGTTTGCATAGCGCACCGCTTCCATTTTTTCGAAAGCAACGATGATGTCCGCCGCGCCGTCGCCGATGACCGGAGAATAAACCTTCTCGCCCCAGTGCACCTGCGTCGAAACGCTGCCACCGCGCTGCGACATGCCGTGGACTTCGCTCATTTTCACGTCATACCCCGCACGCATCAGACCCGTCACAAGGACCTTTGCGGTGAGGATCGCGCCCTGACCGCCGACGCCAACCAATAAAGCACTCTTGTTTTTCATTGCTTATTTCTCCTTTCGGGTGATCGCGCCCATCGGGCAGACCTGCGCACAGACCGTGCAGCCCACGCAGGTGGTCTGATCGATCTTTGCCTTCTTATTCTCAACCATGACCGAGGGGCAGCCCACGGAAAGGCACTTCTTGCAGCCGATACACTTATTCGTGTCGACCTCGCACTTGCCGATGTCATGCTTGATGCGCTTGATGAGCAGGCACGGACGGCGCGTGATGATTGCTGCCGGGACTTCGGAGTTCGCCGCGTTTTCGACCGCCGCTTCCATTGCCTTGAGATCCTGCGGATCGACGATGATGATGTTCTTGAAGCCGTAGGAAGCAAGGATGTCCTCGATCTTCAGCTTTTCTGCGATCTCGCCTTCGAGCGTGAAGCCGCTGCCGGGGTTGTCCTGATGGCCGGTCATACCGGTGATCGAGTTGTCGAGCACGACGGGAATGACGTTGCCCTTGTTATAAATAATTTCCGCCGCGCCGGTCATGCCGGAGTGGAAGAACGTGGAATCGCCGACGACGCCGAAGACCTTCTTATCCGTCTGACCGGACGCTTCGAACGCCTTCGCCATGCCCATCGCCACCGTGAAGCCGCCGCCCATGCAGACGACCGAATCCAGCGCGTTCAGAGGCGGCGCAAAGCCGAGCGTGTAGCAGCCGATATCGCCTGCCACGACGTAATTCTTGTGGCGGCCGACGGTGTAGAAGAAGCCGCGGTGCGGGCAGCCCGGGCACAGGGCCGGCGGACGGGAAACGGGCTTGACGCCGACGTCGACCGTCTCGGGCTTCTCGCCAAACAGGCGCTCTCTGAGAAGCTGCGGGTTCAGCTCATAAAGGTTGCCGATCTGATCCTTGCCGGAGCATTCAATGCCCGCCGCTTTGATCTGTTCCTCCATGAACGGATCGAGCTCCTCGACGACGTAGAGCTTTTTGACCTTTTTGGCAAAGGACCTGATCAGCTCCATCGGAAGCGGATTGGTAAGACCGAGCTTTAAGAACGAGGTCCCCTCGGGGAACGCGTCCTTCGCATACTGATACGCGATCGACGCGGTGATGACGCCGATCTCGGAGCCGTTGATCTCTTCTTTATTGAGCTTCGAAGTGTTTGCGTATTCCTCGAGCGCCGCAAGATTCTTTTCGACCTTCGCATGGTTGACGTAGGCGTTTGCCGGCGAAGAGACGAACTTCATATTGCGCTTGTACGCGGGAACTTCTTTTTCCACGCGCTCGCCGAAACGGACGAGGCTCTTCGAGTGCGCGACGCGGGTCGTGATGCGGTACATCACCGGCATGTCGAATTTCTCGGAAATCTCATACGCTTCCTTGAGGAAGTCAAGGCATTCCTGCGAATCGCTCGGCTCGACCATACCGATCTTCGCCGCGCGCGCGTAATGCCGGTTATCCTGCTCGTTCTGAGAGGAATGCATGGAGGGGTCGTCCGCCGAAACGATGACGAAACCGCCGGTTACGCCGTTGTATGCCGCCGTGAACAGCGGGTCTGCCGCGACGTTTACGCCGACGTGCTTCATCGCCGAGAGAGAACGTACGCCCGCGATCGACGCGCCGTATGCGACTTCAACCGCTACTTTTTCGTTGGGCGCCCACTCACAGTACAATGCATCCTTATACTGCGGGAGGTTTTCAAAGATTTCCGTGCTGGGCGTGCCCGGATACGCCGAGCAGACTTTTACGCCTGCTTCAAACGCGCCGCGCGCGATCGCTTCGTTGCCGGAAAGCAATTGTTGATCCATGTTTTATTCCGCCTTTCTTAACAATTTCGCCGAATCAACGGCAAGATGGTTTTTATATGATATATGAAAAGGGCAGCCGAAGCTGCCCTCTTTCATCAATCATCGACGTCCAGCGCTTCTAAGCCTTTCTTGCGGATCGGCTTTGAATCGCCGTGTTTGACAAACAGCATGGTAAAGAACGCGAGCCCCGCCGCAATCGTTGCGTACGGGAACAGCGAGGTAAAGCCGAGCCGGTCCATAAACATACCGGACAGGAACGGCGTAACCGCCTGCGCCGCCATGCTTGCCGCGTAATAGTAGCCGGTATACTTGCCGACGTTTCCGCCCTTGCACAGTTCAACAACCATCGGGAAGCTGTTGACGTTGATCGTCGCCCAGCC
Source organism: Clostridia bacterium (assembly GCA_017388175.1). GTDB lineage: Bacteria > Bacillota > Clostridia > Christensenellales > CAG-138 > UBA3792. The sequence goes on from JAFOTD010000061.1 coordinate 5,976, forward strand.
GATGCCGGCAAGCGTGAACATAACATTCATCAGCATGGTCGGGGTGGTCGAGCGCATGAAGGACGCGCCGAAGAACGTCCCCGTCAGAATCACGACGCCGATCAGAATCGCCTTTTTGCGGCCGATCTTCGAGGAAAGGAAGCCGATCGGCAGATACGAGATGATCGCCGCCGCCTGCGCAATAATCAGCGTGAGATTGTAGTCTTTATCGAGGACGCGGCTCGCGTAGATCGAATACTTCGATGAAACGGCATTGTAGCCCATGAACCACAGCACGACCGAAGCGAGGATCAGCAGCAGCGAAATCTTTTCGCCCTTGGAAAGCTTCTTTTCACCGGACACCGCTTCGGTGTCGTCGGCCTCTTCGATGCCGAGTTCGCGGCTGGTCTGTTCCATCTCGGCCGCCCACTTCGGTTCCTTGACCGTCAGCATGAAGACGACCAGAGTGATCAGCATGATGATGATGATCGCGCCGAAGAAGCCGATCACGTTCATAAACGTATTGGAAATTGCCCCCGTATTAAAGAACATGCCGAGCCCGAGAACGAGCGCACAGACGCCGCCCGCGCTGCCCATCAGGTTGATGACCGCGTTCGCCTTGCTGCGCAGAGGCTTGATCGTCACGTCCGGCATCAGCGCAACCGCCGGGGAACGGAAAATCGACATGCCGATCAGAACGATCAGCAGCACCGCGATGAACGCGATGAGAACGCCCGGATTCGCGATCGTGATGTTCCACACGTACGCCTGCCGCGCGGGAACGACGTAGTCGATATAGTCGGGATTGGTCTTGAAGCTGATCTGTTTTTCCGGATCGGTAACGGTCGGATCGAAGATGTTGATCTGCGCGAACTCCGTAAGGAACGCTTCCTCGGTCGGGTATTTCTCCGTGAGCTTAAAGTTTACGCCGTCCGGCGTCTGCGGATCGCGTCCGCCTCTCAGAATGTTCTTGACAAACCAATTGTCGGATTGTCCCTCGCCCTGATGCGCGTAAATCTCCTGCATCGCCTTGAGCGCCTCGGGATTTGCCGCCTGCCGCGCCGGCACGACATATTTCAGATATTCTTCATTGGAGACGTAGACGCGCTCGCCGTTGCGGCCGTACGGATCGTCCTTTCCGTATTCGTCGTCAACGCCGTCGCCGTAATGCCGGACCTTGCCGTTCTCATCGGTCAGAACGGATTTTGCATAGATTTTGGAGAACACTTCCCTGCCGGTCAGCGTCTCGCCCGTCTCCGGATTTGTCTGATCCGGATATTTTTCTTTCAGCGTATAGATCTCGCCGTCCGCCGTTTTGAGTTCCTGATCGCCGACCTTATCATAGACCTCGGCAAGCGAGAGCGTATTGATTTCGGTCACGCTCTTGATGTTTTTGTCGATCTGCATATAATCGACCGCTGCCAGCGCAAAGAACGCAATGACCGCGATGATCGTGCCGACGAGTACGTACGGCTTGCGTCGACCCATTTTACTTTTGCATTTGTCGGAAAGCCCGCCGAAAAACGGGAGCAGGAAGAGCGCGAGAATGTTGTCGAGCGCCATGATGATGCCGGACAGCGTTTGCGTCATGCCGAATTTATCGGTCAGAATCTTCGGGATGATCGTGTCATATGCCTGCCAAAACGTGCAAATGAGAAAAAAAGCGAAACCGACGAGGATTGTTCTTTTGTAATTCAGCTTCATATTGTCCCCCGATCGACCGAAAGTCTTTGATTTTTTACCTTTTCATTATAACGGAAATGCGCTATAATCTCAATATGCAATTATCTTATATTATCAAGGGAGAATGAAAAATGGGGTGGCTGATCGCGGGAATCGCAATCGTTGTACTGTTTCTTGTATATGTGTTTATGGTCCTTCCGCGCCGCGCAAAAAAAGGCCCTTCCGCGCCGTTTCGCGGACTGATGGCCGCGCACCGGGGCTTATATGAAAAGGACCAGTCCGTGCCGGAAAACTCGCTCGAGGCGTTCAGGCGGGCGGCGGAAAACGGGTATGGCGTGGAGCTCGACGTGCAGCTTTCTAAAGACGGCGCGGTCGTGGTTTTTCATGACGATACCGTCGACCGCATGACGGAAAACAAAGGCCGCGTGGACAGCTATACGCTTGCGGAACTGCAGGCAATGCCCTTAATGGGAACGGAGCATCGCATGCCGCTCTTTACCGACGTCATGGCGGTGCTCGACGGCGTTTCCCCCACGATCGTGGAGCTGAAATCGACGCCGAACTTTGAGGAGCTTTGCAATAAAACGCTCGCGATTCTGCGCACCTTAAAAGGGCCGTACTGCGTGGAGAGCTTCGACCCGCGCATCGTGCGCTGGTTTTATAAAAACGCGCCGGATCTTGTGCGCGGTCAGCTCACCGAATCGTTCTCGCACTGGCGCAAGGCGGGTCTGCCCCTTTGGCGGTGCATCATGATGCACACGCTCTGCGTCAACTTTTTGACGCACCCGCAGTTTATCGCGTTCGGCAGAGGGCACAGGCCGCTTTGCATGTTCCTCGGTCACGCGATCGGCACGATGCGCGTGTTCTGGACGGAGCGGCCCGACGCGAACCACGCAGCGCTTCAAAAGCGCTACGACTGCCGCATCTTCGAGCACTATCGTCCGGAGACAAGATATAAGCCGTAAAGGATCCTTCGGCGCATCGCTTCCGTGACAACAACAAATTCGTCCGCTGCAGCGGCATGTACGTTGCAGTTAATTTCCTGCGCCGTCGGCCGCCCGGTTGCCGAACGGCGACAGGCGAACGGCAAAAAACGACGAAAGCCGGCTTTCGTCGGAATGCTATACCACGAGATCCCCTTCCTCACTGTTGATGACCTCGAAGATCTCCTCCTCCGCGCCGGTCTGCGCGTTGATATAGACGATGAAAAACGTCTCGCCGCGCGTGCACTTGCATTCGTAGCACAACACCTCGCGCGTGTTGCTCTTCGGGATCAGCGCGAGCGAGATCTTTTCAAGCGTCAGCGTGTCGGACAGCGTTGCAAGCGCATCCTCTTCGGTCAAGATCGAGTCCGAAAAGTCCCGCTCGCGATGGTGGAACCGGTAGTTTTGCGCGTCGAGCCCGATGATCGCCTGCGTATCGCGGTCGACATAGACCTTGACAAGGTCGGCATAGAGGATCACGCCGCTCTGCACGGCCGCGTAGTTTAAGACGACCGTGCCTGCGTAATACTGCGCGTAGGACGGCTCCATTCTGCCGAAGCCGTGCGCCTCGAGGTACGCGCTTGCCGCCGCGTGCAGTCGTTCGCTCTCCTCATCGCTTGGGGGATCGTTTTTCGTGCCCGTCGGCGTGCCCATAAAATACAGCAGCAGCCCGCCGCGCTCGGTGATCGAAACGCACAGCTCGCCCTTTTCGTCGCTTGCGGAAAAATCATAGGTGACGATCGTACCCTCCGTGCGCCCGTCAAGGCGCAGCGCGCGGTCCGGAAACAGCGCCGACGCGCGGCGCAGCGCTTCCGCTTCATCGACCGTTTCCTCCGGAATGCCCATAGGTTCCGCTTCCTCACTGCTTTCGGAAAACGGTCCGTCGTACAGCAGCGAGGGATAATTTGTGATGTTTTCTTCGTCCCGCTCGTCATAAAACCCGCCCGGCGCGGGGAATTCGCCGGCGCGGCATTCGCCGTCATACGATTCGGACAGTTCGGCGCAGCACGCTTTGAGTTCGCCGAGCGAATTCAGCTCGTCCTCGGACAGCATTTGCCCGCCGAGCACGCGGTCCATCAGCGTTTCGGCGTAGTCGCCGGTGCGCGTCAAAAACTGCATAAGCCCTGCGTCATTCGCATGCGCAACCGGCAAAAGCGACAGCGCGCGCACCGCTCCCGCGGAAAGCCTTCGGATATCCGAAAAGCTTTTGGAAAGCCGCGCTGGCGTAGACGCCGCTTCAAGCTTACTCAACGCTACGTTCAGATCGTTCAGATCATTGCTGAGCGCATGATAGGCGCTCTCGGTCTGCGCGTCGATCACGCGCTGCTGTTCGGCGATCGTTTTGCGCTGCTGAAAGAACATAACCGTCATTACCGCGAGCCCGATCAGGAGAATCGCGGGAAGTCCGAACAGCCAGATTTTCTTGGAAACTCGCATCATTTACAAAATACGTGACTGCCGATCCGCACCACGATCGGACGGCTGCGGATCCAGCGATTGGACGTTTTTGCCGGATTGTAGTAATAGAGGCAGCCGCTTGTCGGATCCCATCCGTTCATAGCGTCCTTTGCCGCCTTCAACGCGGAATCGTCCGGCGTCAGGTTGATCTGTCCGTCGTCGACGGCCGAGAACGCGCCCTTCTGATAGATCACGCCCGCGATGGAATTCGGAAACGAGCTGCTTTTGACGCGGTTCAGAACGACCGCGCCGACCGCGACCTGTCCCTTATAGGGTTCGCCGCGCGATTCGCTGTAAATGCATTGCGCCAAAAGATACACGTCGCCGGACGCGGGCTTTGTTGAGGATGATACCGTTGAGGACAGCGAAAGTCCCATCGCCGCCGCGGTCTGCGGACCCACGACGCCGTCGACCGTAAGTCCGTTCTTTTGCTGAAACCAGCGCACCGCGCGCTCGGTCGCATAACCGAAAACGCCGTCGACCGCGCCGTCATAATAGCCCCACTGCCTGAGCTTTTTCTGCACGGCGATCACGTCGTCGCCGCGGGAACCGCGTTTCAGCGCCGCTTCCGCGGAGAGCACCGGAAACAGCAGTCCCGTGATCAGCAGCGCCAGCAGCGCGATTTTTCCTTTTCGAAGCAGAGTTTTTCGCATGCAGCCTCCTCAAAACAGCGACTTGATCCAATTCCAGATCAGGCTTTCCGGCTCGGCATTTTCGAGATCGACCGTTTCGCCGGTCTCGCTGATGATGCACAGCGGCGGGAACAGCACGCACCACCAGTTGTGCCCTTCGGCGCGGCCGAGCCGCACGCACAGCGCATCGTACTCGCCGGCCGGAAACAGCGTTTCTCCGTACACGCGGTCGGGAAATGTCTCCGTGCCCAGGGAAAGCTGCACGCCGTAATCGAGCCCGCGGCCTTTCAATACCGCTTCGGCCGCCGATTGGATCTCGCTTCCGTGCGAGAGCAGAAACGCGCGCGCATCCTCGTAGCTTTCCGCCGCGGAAAACAGC
>JAFOTD010000006.1 GCA_017388175.1 Clostridia bacterium
TACCAACTGAGCTACCGAGGCATAATGGCGACCCGAAGGGGGCTCGAACCCCTGACCTCCAGCGTGACAGGCTGGCATTCTAACCAACTGAACTACCGGGCCATTCATGGTGGGAACAACAGGGCTCGAACCTGTGACCCTCTGCTTGTAAGGCAGATGCTCTCCCAGCTGAGCTATGCTCCCCTACGCAACTTAACGCGCATCAAGTATTATACAGAAAGAACCCGCATCTGTCAACGATTATTTTTCGGAAATCCAAAAAAATTTTGCGCGCGCCGTGCATTTGCTCATAAGGGCTTTCAACGTACGCTGTTTTTATAAGGTAACCCAGTATCGGCGCGTCAGGTGCCGGCCTTCGGCGTCGTTGTACGCTTCGATCGTGTCCGCGTACTGTCCGCCGAGCTTTTCACAGATGCGGATGGACGCCGCGTTCTCCCCCGCGCGCTGTTTTCAAAAGCGCAGGTTCGGTCTTGCAAAACAGCGGCGGATATTCTATAATGTAGAAGTACAAATATGCTTTTGAAAAGGAGAATGTACCAATGTTTGAAAACAAGATCGGCGTTCTGGTCCCCAACGTGATGCTGCCCCCGAAGGGCACGGATTTCTCGAAATGGGCGGTCGTGGCATGCGACCAGTTCACCTCGCAGCCCGAATACTGGGCGGCGGCGCGCGAATACATCGGCGACGCACCGACGACCCTCGATCTCTTTTTGCCCGAGGCATTCCTCGGCAAGGAGGGCGAGGCGGAGCGCATTGCGACCATCCGTAAAAACATGCGCGAATACATGGCAAAGGGCATCCTCGAGACCAAGCCGCAGGGCTTTGTGCTCGTCAAGCGCTCCGTCGCGGGCAACACCCGCTGGGGTCTTGTCATGGCGCTGGACCTCGAATGCTATGATTATAACAAGGGCGCGACGACGCTGATCCGCGCGACCGAGGGCACGATCGTGGAGCGCATTCCCCCGCGTCTCAGAATCCGCGAGGGAGCGCCTTTGGAGCTTCCGCACATTCTCGTTCTGATCGACGACCCGAAACGCACGGTCATCGAACCGCTCGCGGCGAAGACCGGGGCGCTCGACAAGCTCTATGACACCGACCTGATGCTCGACGGCGGGCACATCACCGGCTGGCTCGTGGACGGCGCAAACGACATTCAGGGCGCGATCGACGCGATGGAAACGCTGACCGACGCGGACGCGTTCAAGGCAAAGTACGGCGATCACGCGCCGCTGCTGTTCGCGATGGGCGACGGCAACCACAGCTTCGCGACCGCGAAGGCGAACTGGGAAAAGGTCAAGGCGACGCTTTCGCCCGAGGAACAGAAGGACCATCCGGCGCGCTACGCTTTGGTCGAAGTCGAGAACGTGCACGACGACGGCATCATCTTTGAGCCGATCCATCGTGTCCTCTTCGGCATCGGCGGCATGGAAGGCGCGGAAAAGATCCTTGCAAAGCTCAAGGCGCAGAACGGCGGCGCGAAGATCGTTCTTTCGGACGACATGCCGAAAGCCTCCGGTGGAGAAGTGCACACCATTCCGTTCTGCACCGGCAAGACGTTCGGCGCGTTCGTGGTGGAAAAGCCCGCGGCGCAGCTTGCGGTCGGCACGCTGCAGAACGCGATCGACGCGCTGCTGAAGGAAACCGAGGGCGCGGAGGTCGACTACATCCACGGCGAAGCGGTCGTGCGCGACCTTGCTGCGAAGCCGAACACGATGGGCTTCCTGCTTCCCGCGATGCAAAAATCCGAGCTGTTCCCGACCGTCGTCTTCGACGGCGCGCTGCCGAGAAAGACCTTCTCGATGGGCGAAGCGAACGAAAAGCGCTACTACCTCGAGTGCCGGAAGATCGAGAAGTAACAAGGTCTGCTGACCACAAGCCTTCCCCTTGAGGGAAAGGTGGTAAGGTGCAGCCTTGCCGGATGAGGATAAAAACCGAAGCGCTCGCAGTGCGAGATAAAGCGGAGGTTTTTAATAACCGCTTTGATATAGCGACCACCTCATCAGTCAACTGCGTTGACAGCTGAATGGTCTCACATGGTCGCAGCGCGTCGCTGTTCGCTTCCTTCTGCTCCCTGTTTGACCCGCGCTTCCGATTCGCGTCTTGGCCCCCTTGTGTAAAGGGGGCTGGCAGCCGCAGGCTGACTGGGGGATTGTTTCCGCACTGCGGGCGCTCATCTCCGCGCCCCCTCAAGGGGAAGCCTCTGCATTCAGAGATTACCTTCCGAAGCGACAGGACCGTATGAATTGCGGGCATGCCCGCATAAAGGAAACCCAATGCTGAAAACCGTCAAGTTCGGCGGAAGCTCCCTTGCCTCCGCCGAACAATTCCGAAAAGTCAAAGCGATCATTGAACGCGACGCCGCGCGGCGGTACGTGGTGGTGAGCGCGCCCGGAAAACGCTTCCCCGGCGACGACAAGATCACCGACCTCCTCTACCGCTGTCAGGCGCTGCGCGCGCAAAACGCGCCGTTTGACACCGAATTTCAAAGGATCTCGGACCGGTTCGTCTCCATTCGCGATGAGCTCGGGCTGAACGTGTGCATCGAGGCGGAGCTTTTTGAGATCCGCTCGCGCATCGAGGCGGGCACGACGCCGGACTATGCGGCGAGCCGCGGCGAATATCTGAACGCGAAGCTTTTGTCCGCGTACCTCGGCTTTGATTTTCTGGACGCGGTGGAATTCATCCGCTTCCGCGACGACGGCACGTTCGACGACGACGCGACCGCTATGCGGCAAAACGCGCTGCTTTCGCACGAGCGCGCGGTGATTCCGGGCTTTTACGGGCGGCTGCGTTCCGGCGCGATCCACACGTTCTCGCGCGGGGGCAGCGACATCACCGGCGCAATCGCGGCAAAGCTCTCAAACAGCGACGTTTATGAGAACTGGACCGACGTTTCCGGCTTTCTCATGACCGATCCGCGCATCGTTCCGGACGCGAAGGTGATCGAAACGGTGACGTACTCGGAGCTTCGCGAGCTCAGTTACATGGGCGCGACGGTGCTGCACGAGGATTCGATCTTTCCGGTGCGCAAGGCGCGCATCCCGATCCATGTTCTGAACACGAATGATCCCGATGCCAAAGGCACGATGATCGTTCCGGACAGCATGGCGACCGACAAGGAACACGCGCGTCCGCTGACCGGCATTGCGGGGCGGCGCGGATACACCGTCATCACGCTGACCAAGGACAATCTGCACAACGATCTCGGCTATGCTTACCGGCTGATGGGTATCCTTGCGCGAAACGGCATCTCCGCCGAGCGCATGCCCTCAGGCATCGACACGATTTCGCTGGTCGTCGACGACAAGCGTCTGACCGGCAAAATGGATCAGCTCTACCACGATATTATGACCGAGTGCGCGCCGGACACGGTCGAGATCGCAAGCTGCATCGCGCTGATCGCCTCGGTCGGCATCGGCATGGTGCGCAACCCCGGCGTTGCCGCAAAGCTCTTTGAAGCGCTCGCGCGCGCGGAGGTCAACGCGCGTCTCATTGATCAGGACAGCAATGAAATGAACATCATCATCGGCGTCGAGCAGCGCGACTTCGAGCGCGCGGTCGAAGCGATCTACCGGGCATTTGCGTAACAATTCGGTCTGTTGAAAATACTTTCAACAGACCGTTTTTTCAGCTTCCGCCTAAAATATTGCGTATTTCCGGGCGGCGAAAGCTGCAAGGAGTCAAATCCGCCGCGCATGTCGCCGGATTTGACGGATTCATTCACGTCCCTCCTTAGCCGCTTCCGTTCGTGCGTCTGCAACGCACTTGCGCAGTAGGGACCGATCGTATCCGCTCGCCGTGACACGACCCCCTCATCACCGCTACGCGAAGCTTCTCCACCCTCAAGGGGGAGAAGCCTCTTTTTTGCGCCTTCCCCTGCGTACAGCATGGGGAAGGTGTCTGCGAAGCAGATGGATGAGGTTCCCTTGTAAATGAATTGTTCAACGGACATGAATCGGCGGCAGTAGGGACGACCATTGGTCGTCCGCACCGCTGTTTTACGGACGGGCATTGCCCGTCCCTACAAGAGAATTGCGCCCTTGGCGCATGAAATCACCGATACAATTTCACACGGTCGCCGAAGACCTTCAGAATCGCCTCTGTGAGGCGGTTTTTTTCGTTGCCGGAAAGGTCGTAGACCGTAAGCCGCACCGGGGCCATATTGACAAGAAGGTTTAAGATCCCGTCCGGCGCGCAGTCGACGTACTCGATACGCACATCGTTGTCGTCGGAGAGCGTAATCGTGCCGTCCGCGTGGATGCAGACCGAAAGCGAACCGACGCGGCTTACCCGCCCTTCCACAAAGCGTTTGAGCGTATCGATCAGCTCGCCGTATTCCTTATGCATCAGCACGCGCGCCGCCGCCTGTTCGACCGCGAGCTCCCACAGCATCAGAAACTCCTGCATCCGAAAGCGCAGAAAGCCCTCTAAGACCAGCGTGCGGTGCCGCGAAAGATAATCCGTGAGCTTTTCGCGCAAAACCGTGCTTTCCTCGCTGCGCGACGCCGCTTTCAGCGCGTCCTTCAGCACCGTCTGCTTTTCGGACAGCGTCAGCGGAAGCGAATCGGCATACTCCGCGAGCGCAAAGTACCGAAGATCCCGCCCAAGCACGGACAGCAGCGCCTCGGCTGCCGCCTGCGCGGGCTCGCCGCCCTGAATCTTCAGCACGGCGCCGTCGGAGATCTCCTCGAGCGCGTACGCGCAGTCGAGCTCGCTCATGCGCCGGTTCAGAAGCTTTAAAAGCGGAATATCATATTCAAACGTCAGGATCTCATAAACGACCATGCCATGCTCCTTTTCTGTATCCTATGCCCGCAGCGCGTCCGTTTGTGCCGCCGTCCGCGCAAAAAGGCGCGCGAATTTTCCCGGAACCGACCGTGCCGTCTAAAACGGAAGCTCCGCTCCCTCCGAAAGCACGCGAACGCCGCCGATCAGCTCGGTCGGAAGAACCGAAACCGAAAACTCCCCCGCCTTTTTGAGATCGCTCATCAGCCCGAGCAGTTCAAACACGGACAGGTTTGACGAAAACGCGCCGCGGGTTGCGCTGCGAAACGACGGCAGCTCCCAGAGCGACACCTTGCCGAGATACCGCACGATGCCCACGCCGAGCTTTGCCATTGACCGCGCGCGGACCTCGCCGGTTTCCTGCAGCATGCCGGAAAACGCGGCGTAGTCGATGCCGTCCAGCGACGGCACAAATGAAAAAAAGCTCTCCATGCAGCCGAAATCGACGCAAAGATATGCCGGGGCGCGAAAACCTACCAGATTTTTGACAGCCCAGATCAGATTCCAGCAGCCCTCCCGCTCGCTTTCGGCTCGCGCCGTAGCCGTGCCGAGCTGTGCCGTCTCCACGCCGGTAATCGACGTGTTGCTGCCGAGCGTATAGACCATTGCCAGCGTTTCCGGGGGAATCGCGACCACCGTCGTGTTCGGCGGTTCCACGTGAACAAGTAAAACGGCGATCGCTTCGCCGTTCTGCGTTCCGATCGCCATAAAGTCCTTGCTATGATCGTTATACGTTCCGTCGCGCGGGTTCGGATGAATGCGCGGCGCGGCTGCCTCCGGCGAAGCGGTCGGAGTCGGCGAAGGCGTCGGGCTCGCGGGATGCGGCGTCGGCGTTTTCACCGTCCCCTCCGGCACCAGCGGAAGAAAATACGGCGTTGGCGAAGGGGTTGCCGTCGGCTCCGGCGTCATTGTCGGCGCGGGCGTGCCGGTCGGCGCGGGCGTATCCGAAGCAGGCGGAAGCTGCGGCTCCTGCGGGATCGGATCCCGCTTGTTTCCGTAGTTGATCAGAAGAATCAGTCCGACGATCAAAAGCGCGGCAACGCCGGAAATCGTTACGATCAGAATCGTTTGTTTGCGCGTCAAATGCATGCCATACCTCCGAAGCGGGCGTTTCCGGTATTGTGTGAACTTTTTGCCCGACCTATACGCGCCGTTTTTTCCGCATAAAAAAAAGACGGGCTCTTCCCGTCCGGCCGGTAAACGCGCGGCAGAGGTTTGAAGGTGTGTGAAAATCCCCCGCCGCGCACGACAAACCGGCCGCTTTTCGACGCAGGCCGGAAAGCTGCCGCTTGTCAACGGAATCGCATCAAAAAAGCTGTCCCCTTTTGATGTTCTATTCTTATAGACACCGCGGGAGGGAAGAAAGTCCGTTCCGAAAAAAATATATTATGGGGAATGGACTTTTTACGGCGCCGCGGTGTTTATATGTATGGGGGAACCCATAATTCATTTTTTGGAGGTTATTATGAAAAAGAGAATTCTGAGTATCGCGCTTGCGTTGCTGATGTGCATGACGGTAACCCTGCCGACGTTTGCAGACAGTGAAGCGGAATCACCGTCGGACAGAGCCGGCATCACCGTTACATATGGATTAACAAACGTGTCCGGCTCATCCTATAGAATGTGGGCAAAGATAATCAATCTCTCCGAAACAGCGGTATATGCAAAGCTGACGCTCTATGACGCGTCATACAATCAGATTACTTTCACCTTTACAATATCCTCAAATCCGTTAATCAATCTGAACAAAAACATTACTCTTTCCTCCGGTACATATCACGTGCGGCTCATGTATATCGCGGACGGCGCGTCACATACATACGAAAAAACATATTCCATCTGACAGATAGAAAACAGCGAGCACCGATCATGGTGCTCGCTTTGTTTCATTTGTCCTTTAACAGTTCAATGAGATCGTCCAGATCACAACTCCCTTTCGACAGAACATGAACAACGGAGTCTTCCGTAATCTTCACACAATAGATATCTCCGTTTTCCTCTATCGAATAGAAAACGGATTGATCGGTATTACATACGGAATAACCGGTTAATGAAGCGGAAGCCATGTCCTCCGCGCCCCATATTTGACACATCGCTACCTTACCGTTCTTTACATCATAAGCAGAATACAGCGCCAAATAGTGAATCGTTTGATCAGATTCATAGTATAATTCGGTGCACCGCAACGGTAAAACAATCGGTAGTTTACCCGTTGCTTCTGTAAATTCGGTAAAGGAATCCAAAGCAACACAGCGCACAGCATCATCGCCCGCGTCCCACACGCCGCCGGACTCAACTTCATTCTTTGTTGTACGCAGCGATACTTCGTTATTATTCGTAATAACCAGACTGCCATCCTCGAGCAGCGTTGCGACGTAATGAATCACGCTTTCCGCAATCGCTCTGCCCGGAGGCGTTGCGGCGAAGAAGACGATCAACAGAACGGCGGCGAGCACGGCGATCGCGATCCGCCGGATCGGCGGCACGGTGAGCAGCTCGCCGATCTTACCCGGCAAGGTAAAGCGTTTCTTTTCCTCCCGCGGACGGGTCATGCCGAGCTTTGCGTAGACGGAATCGACAAATTCCCTGCCGCTTTGCACTTCGTTTTTCTCCACGATCTCATTTGCTTCCGCTTCGGTCAGCGGGAGCTTGTGCGTATCGTAATACGGATGATTCAGTGCGATTTTCTGCAGGTATCGCCATTCCAGTCTTGTCATTCTCATCGGCAATGTTCCTTTCTTATATGGATAACAAAACGCACAATTCCATGAACAGATGCTTATAATGCCGTTTGAGATACGTGCGCATGCTCTCAAACTTCTTGGTCGTCTGACGCTTCGAAAGTCCCAGCGAAGCGGCAACCTCCTCCAACGGCGTCTGATCGACGTAGTATGCGATGAACGCCTTCCGCAGCGGTTCCTCGTAATGCATGAGATGCTGCTCCAGCGACCCGACCCAGTCCGCGACGGCAAACGCTTCCTTTGCCTTCGGATCCGGCATACACTCCTTCAGCGTTTCAAAACCCGTATCCGCCTTGTATTGCCTCGCCTTTGCGCGCTGAAAGTTCAGGGTTGCGTTGCGGATGCACGTCATCAGATACGTCTTGCAGACCGTGAGATCCTTCAGCTCGTTCTGCTTTTGGCAGATCTTTGCCGCGACCGCCTGAAAGACGTCCTCGCCGTCCTCCAAGCTTCCGTTTAACCGGACGGCGAACGCAAGAAGCTCTTTGTAATTCTCCTCGATAAAGTCCATGATGGAGTTTGCCATGGGATTCCTTTCGGGACTTACGCGAACCTACTACTTATAACACCGTAGACCCAAGAAAAGTCCATCGTAAAATGAAATTATTTTGTAAAGTTTCTTCTGATTTTGTCGAAACGCAAGTGAACACAGGGGGAGCTGCCCTTCTGTGTTCACGATTTTGAATTATGATCCTGTTACATGCGTTTTAAGATCGCGTCCAGAAGCGCGTCGGCTGCCGCGTCCTTGCTCATCAGCGGCAGGGCGGTTTCGCCGTCCCTGTCGATCAGCGTCAGAATATTCGTGTCGACCGCAAAGCCTGCGCCCGCTTCCTTCACGTTGTTTGCAGCGATCAGGTCGAGGTTCTTCTTCTGCAGCTTTTTCCGGCTGTTTTCGAGCATGTTTTCGGTCTCCATCGAAAACCCGCAAAGGAACTGGCCCTCGCGCTTGTTCGCACCGAGCGTGCCGAGGATATCCTTCGTCCGTTCGAGCGGGATCGACAGCGCGTCGTCGCTCTTTTTGAGCTTGTTGTCCGCAACGGACGCCGGCCGGTAATCCGCAACGGCCGCCGCCTTAATGATGATATCCATATCCGGCGCAAGCGACGTGACCGCGTCGTACATATCCTGCGCCGACACGATATCAACGGTTTTGACGTACGCGGGCTTTTCGAGCGCCGTCGGCCCCGAAACGAGCGTCACGGCGGCGCCTCTGCGCGCGGCCGCCTTTGCGATCGCGTAGCCCATGCGTCCGGAAGAGCGGTTTGTGAGATAGCGAACAGGATCAAGCGCTTCCTGCGTCGGGCCGGCGGTGACGAGCACGCGTTTTCCCGAAAGATCCTTTTCATGCGCGAGCGTGTGAAGGCAGACCTCGACGAGCGCTTCCGGCTCCGGAAGCCGCCCTTTTCCGACCGCGCCGCAGGCAAGACGCCCCTCGGAGGGCTCAACGATCTCCCATCCGTAGCGGCGCAGGATTTCGATGTTATCCTGCGTGACCGGGTTTTCGTACATGCCGGTGTTCATCGCAGGCGCAACGGCCTTAGGGCATCGGCAGGCAAGCACCGTGGTCGTGAGCATATCGTCGGCAAGCCCGTGCGCGAGCTTTGCGATGACGTTTGCGGTCGCCGGCGCGATCAGCACCATGTCCGCGCGGTCCGCGATCGCGATGTGTTCCACGGAATGCGCAAAGTTTCGGTCGAACGTGTCGACGATCGCGCGGTTTCCCGTGAGCTGCTCAAACGTGAGCGGGGTCACGAACTTCGTCGCGTTTTCCGTCATGATGACCTGCACGTCGGCATGCTGTTTTTTCAGCATCGAGGCGAGCGCGGCCGCCTTGAAACAGGCGATGCCCCCCGTGACGCCGAGAACGATTGTTTTTCCGGTAAGCATACGAATCCTCCGTCGATCAATGTACCTATAATATACCATACGTCAAGCGGAATTGCAACGCAAGAAAGGTATTGCATCCTTTCGGAACCTGCGTTATAATGCAGTCGGCAGAGCGTGATGCGCGTTTAACGTACCCTTTTCGGGACGGGAGAACAAAAAGCGCAAACCGCCGGGCCGTATTCTACGCAGTGTATCTTTACGAACACAAGCAAGGAGGCAATTTCATATGGAAAAGCAGATCAAAAAACAAGTCAACGTCCGCTATATCACGGAGCTCGGGTTGTTCATCGGCATTATTCTGCTGATGAAACTGACCGGGCTTTCTTCGATTCCGATCGGACCGCTGGTGATGACGTTCACCATGATCCCCATCGCCATCGGCGCGATGCTTTTGGGCCCTCTGGCCGGAACGATTCTCGGCGCGTTCTACGGACTTCTTAGCCTGTATGACGCGATCACCGGAAAATCATTGATGACCGGCATTTTCTTCCAGATCTCCCCCTTTATGACGGTTCTGCTGTGCGTCGGAACGCGTACGCTCGTCGGATTTCTCACCGGCGTGCTGTTCCGCGTTTTTCAGAAGCTCGACAGGCGCAACATCTGGTGTTACTTTGCAGGCGGCCTTGCCGCGCCGCTGCTGAACACGTTTTTCTTTATGAGCTTTATCGTTCTGGTGTTCTATCAGGTGCCTTTCATTCAGGGCCGGGTTTTCCGGCTGACGGACGGCGCAGTCGGGTTTCAGACCGTGCTTTCGCCGTTTGAAAACCTGAAAACGCTCACGCAGGCGGCGATTGCGTATCCGGAAGCGGTGCGCGTGCATAACGCCACGCTCGGGCTCAAGGGCCCGCTGTCCTTTGTCGTGCTGACCGTCGGCGTGCAGGGATTGATCGAATGGGCGACCGGTCTTGTCATCGGCGGCTCCGTCGCGAAGGGCGTCGCCGTTGCAATCAAGCGTGAAAAACCGATCCCGTTCTTCAAGCCGGTCAAGACGGCGGCCGAAACTGCGGCGGAAAGCGGCGAAGCGGCGCCGGACGCCGAAACGACGGACGAACAAAAGGAGGAATAACCCGTGCTTCTTGCCATCGACGTAGGCAACACCAATATCGTTTTAGGCGGCATCCGCGACGGCAGTCAGGTTTTTTCCGCGCGGATCAAGAGCGACCGCAGCAAAACGGCGGACCAGTACGCGCTCGACATTCAGGGCATTCTGACGCTGTACGGCGTAGAGACGGACGAGATCGAGGGCGGCATTCTCTCCTCGGTCGTGCCGTACCTCCAGTCCGTGCTGCCGGAAGCCGTGCGCATCCTCACCGGCATTGAGCTGATGATCGTCGGCCCCGGCATCAAAACGGGACTGAACATCCGCATGGACAATCCTTCGAGCGTCGGCAGCGATCTGATCGTCGCCGCCGTCGCCGCGCGCGCAAAGTACAAAACGCCGATCGCCATCGTCGATATGGGTACGGCGACCACGCTGTCGGTCGTGCAGAACGGGAACGACTACGTCGGCGGCATGATCATCCCGGGGCTTTGGACTTCGATGAACGCGCTCTCCGCGAACGCGGCGCAGCTTCCTTATATCGACCTCACGGGGCCCGCAAAGCTTCTCGGCACGAACACGATCGACTGCATGCGTTCCGGCGCAATCAACGGCACCGCGGCCATGCTCGACGGGCTTTTGGACCGGCTTGAGGACGAGCTGCAAGAACCCGTCACCCCGGTTCTGACCGGCGGGCTTTCGAGCCTGATCGCGCCGGTCTGCAAGCATAAATTCCATCTGGAGCCGGATATTCTGATCGACGGGCTTCGGATTCTGTACGAAAAGAACAATTCCGCGAAGATCGGATAAACTGCCCGCGCGCAAATTTTTCGCAGAATTTGAAAAAAAAGCTTGCAATCTCCCCGCGTATTTGTTATAATGCGCGTTGCGAGCGCTGATGTAGCTCAGTAGGTAGAGCACGTCATTGGTAATGACGAGGTAGTCAGTTCGAATCTGATCATCAGCTCCATCGTCGCCGCGAACATCGAATCGTTCGCGGCGACGCTTTTGTTTTTTGGGAAAGCCGTCGGACATCTGCAAAGCGTCTCCGCTCACCCTCTCGGCGCGCCGGGATGCGAACGTCGAACCGTTCACGGCTCCTCCGTCCGCGCTGTCATTCTGAGGAGGCAACGCCGACGAAGAATCTCCGAATATCGGCAAGATCCTTCATTGCTGCGCGGTTCAGGGAGACATTCCGCAGCCCGTAGGGACGACCATCGGTCGTCCGCTGATCGGATGCGCCCGCATGCATTTGCCTTCCCTTTCCTTGACATCGGCAAAATTGCTGATACAATAATACCGAAAAATCATTCGGAGAACCGGTATGAAGCAAACGACGAAAACCATTCTGATCCGGGCGGCGGCGGGCGTGCTGATCGCGTTGAACGCGCTCGGGCTGTTTTTTCTGATCCGCACAAAGCCTGCGACGTCGCTTACGCTGTCGGAAACGTCGCTTACACTGAAGATGGACGAGGGCCGCCCGATCACGCACACGATCGAGCCGTACAACGCAAGGCATAAGCTGCTGCATTTCAGCGTAAGCTGGTCGGAGGAGGTCATTGCGTGGGTGGACGAGCTGGACGAAATGATCGTCGCCGTCTCGCCGGGAACCTGCACGATCGCGGGCGCGGTCGACGAACAGAAGGCGAGCGTTTCGGTGACCGTCACGGAGGAAACGATCCTTGCGGGGACGTGGCTTGCGCCGGACGGCGAAACGCTGACGCTTGACAATGCGCTTACGGGAACGCTTTCCACCGCGGACGGCACGCAAACGACCGCATGGGTCCGCACCGCCTTTGCCGACGGCGAGTGTACAAATCCGCACCGGTTCGTGAAGCTGACGCCTGCCGAGGGCGCGGAGCCGGTGATTCTGTATTACGACAGGCTCAACGACACCCTGCGTCTGCATTTCTGGGGCGCGAAGGCTTTGCCGGATCTGCATTTTACGCGCGGATAACTGTTTTTACGGGGGTGGAAAATCCGCCCCCGCTTTTTCATTTTTCATTGCAACATTTTGCCGTCTTTATGTGTCTAATCAGTAAAGACACAAACCGGAAGGGAGGGAAGCGCTTTGAGAAACGGAAGCGAGAACGCCTGGTTTTCCCGCGAGATCGAGGCGGTCGCGCCGACGATGTTTCGCGTCGCGTTCGCAATCCTCAGAAATCGCGCAGACTGCGAGGACGCCGCGCAGAACGCGGTTTTAAAGGCGTACACCCATTTAGACAAGCTCAAAGAACGGCGATATTTCAAGACATGGATGATCCGCATTCTGAAAAACGAATGCAGTAATTTTGTGCGCTCCGCTTTTCGCACGGTCAACCTCGACGCATGCGAACCCATCGGCTACGACATGGAGGTGCCGGACCTCGATCTGAACCGCGCGTTCGACACGCTCAACGCGGACGAACGGCTTGCGATCACGCTGTTTTATTTTGAGGGTTATTCGACCCGCGAGATCGCAAAGATCTGCGAGGTCAGCGAAGGCACGGTGCGCTCGCGGCTTTCCCGCGCACGGGAGGCGCTTCGGAAAAAGCTTTCGGAACAGGAGGCAATGCTATGAACAGCAGTTTCGATACAAGATTAAAGAGGGGCCTCTTTCCCGAAATGCCGCAGTCGTTTGCGGACGGACTGCTGCGCGCGGCGGAAACGGCAGGAGGGACCCAAAATAGATCGGCACAAACGGACGCGGCGAAATCGTCCGCGACCGGATCGGAACCGAAAAAGCGCGGATTTCCGGTCGGCAAGGTGCTTGCGGGCGCTTTGGCGGCGGTGCTCGTCGCCGCGTGCGTCGTGATTGCGGTGTTCGCTCCGGGCATCGGACGAAACAAACACGGCGCGGTCGATCCCGCCGCATACAATCCCCTGCGCGGAAGATGGACACTCACGGAAGTGGAGCAAAACGGCGAAACGGTCGATCCCGAAACGATCGGGATTCAGATGCAGCTTCAATTTTCCGACGAAAGCGTCACGGTCTCGACGCAGACGGGCGGTGCGGAGGGACAGTATGTCTATCGGTACGCCTTTGCCGACAACGCGGTCGAACTCACGGCGGAGAGCGGAGAAATCCCGGTGCTGCCCGCAAGCGGCGTATATGACCCGGAAACGAACACGCTGCGCTTTGCGGGCGCGGACGGCGACGGCGCGCTGATCTTCTCCCGCGTGTTTAACGAGCAGACACTGCTTGGCGTCTGGAAGCAAACGCGGAGTGAGCATGCCGTCGATCCTTCTCCGTTAGACGGTTTCGATTACGATTATCTAAAGTGGGAAAAGGAGCAAACGTGGGAAGAAGATGCCAAGCCGCAGCCGTGGTATCTGGAGTTTACGGCAGACGGCCGCATGTATTATTTCTTATATGCGCCCGACGGCGGGGTGCAGGGAAATCAAAGCGCCCCCTATACGATTTCGGGGAACACCTTGCAGTGGTCCGGTTGGACGCTGCGTTACGAAGCCGAAACCGATACGATTTGCTGGATATTTTATGATCGCAGAGAGTATTACGAACGCGTCCCGGACATGGAGATCGACGATCCGTACCGGCAGAAGATTTCCGAGCTGCGGAAGCAATATCCCGAATACTTTGACCTCTACGCTACGCCGCGTTTGAAGGTCATCGTGTGGCAGATGGCGGAGGGTTCATACTCCTGCGCGTTGGTTCCCGGTTCGGATTTGCGTAAGGAAGCCGAGATCGGCATCGAGAGCAGAGGAACGACGATCGAGGAGATGCGCATGATCCTTTCGACCTACTATGAAGCGCGGGACTGCAATATCGAGCCGGAGCAGGTCGAGGTTGTTCCGTTCCATAACCCGATCTCAAGCTATTGGTATGAGATCGACGAAGCATATACGGGACGCCTGCGATGGCTGATCACCGGAACGTCGTTCGAAAGCGACGACCCGCTGTATTCGCTGCTTCCCAAAGGGGCTTACGGCGGAGATCCTCCCGCTCATTACAATTTCCGTGTAAGCGAAGTCTGCGACATCGACGGCGACGGCACGTTCGAAACCTGCATGCTGACGAAAGGACCGACCTCGGGGCTCTTTACGTTCACGCTTACCGCTTATCATAACGGCACGGCGGTCTACCGCAATACGTTCAATACGGCAAACGGGTATCTTTCGATCCAGCGCAAGAAACAAGGACTGTGGCTGATAAATTACGATCCCGAAAACCTAAGCGGAAAACCTCAGGGAAGGTACACGGGCACGGTCGAGAACGGCAGGTTCGTGCTGACCGACAGGGAAACGGGAGAAACCATGGAATACTGGGGGCTTTCCGATCCGCATTGGAATATGAACTGATCTGCGCAAATGCGAAGAACCGAAGAACGATCTTCCTTTCGAAGATCGTTCTTTTTTGCGTGTATTTTCTTTGCCGCACGCGGCACAAACTAACGCCGTGCGGGCATAGGATACAGAAAAGGAGCGAGGCATGGTCGTTTACGAGATCCTGACATACGAATATGACATTCCGCTTTTGAAGCTTTTGAACCGGCGCATGGGCGAGCTCGACTGCGCGTACGCGCTCGAACCGCTTCCGGACGGCGCGGCGCTTTCGATCCGCGCCGACAAGCCCCAGGAGGCGGCCGCGGAGGCGCTTCTGAAGGTGCTCGGGCGCGATCTTCGGTACTTTGCGCTTGCGGAGTTTGCCGACGCGCTGCCGCTGACGCTCTCCGAAAAGCAGGCGGTCCTGACCGACGCGCTCGAAACGGCGTCGCACCGCGAGGAGCGCGCCGTGCTGAAGGAAAAACTCGTTTCGTATCTGTCCGAAAACCGCACGATCTGCCTCGAGGGCTTTCTGCGGTTCCGGATGCAGGAATTTCTGATGCTGTGGGAGCTTGCCGTCGAGCAGGCGGCGGCGCGCGTGCTGATGCAGAAGGAGTACGGCGAGCTCGTCGATACGCTCCGCCGGTTCGTCGACGGCCGCGAAAGCCGCGTCGAAACGCTTTCGGTCTGCATCCGCGAGGACGGTACGATCACGCTTTCCGACGACAACGACGTGTACATCGAATACGTCGACTGCGCGCCGGACGGGATCCTGAATCTTCTCGTCAACATGGCGCCGGGCAGGCTCAACGTGTACGATCTGTCCGGAGACGAAAAAAACCGCCTCACAGAGGCGATTCTCAAAGTGTTCGGCGACCGGGTGAATCTATACCGTTAAACGCGGTCTGTTGGAAAAACCGCTTTCAACAGGCCGGACGTTTATACAAATGCTCTGTAGATCGCTTCGACCGCGCGCTCGAAGTCGCGCTGCTCGACGCCGACGATGATGTTCATTTCATTGCTGTCCTGATCGATCAGCCTTGCGTTGACCTCGGCGTTTGCGAGCGCGGTAAA
>JAFOTD010000038.1 GCA_017388175.1 Clostridia bacterium
TATTCGTGATCGAACCGGTACCCGAGCTTTTCCGCCAGATGCACCGAAATCAGGTTTGCCGCGTCCCAGACCGGTTCCAGTCCGTCGTCCAGACAGGACAGAATCAGCTTTGCGCCGACGGCGGACGCAAGCCCCTTGCGCCGCTCCTTGTGCACGGTGGCGATCTCGACCTCGATGCCGCCGAAACGGTAGCAGTATTCGGAGGATGCACCGGCAACGACCATACCGCCCTTCAGCACGACGTAACCGCGTCCTTTCTCCAAAAAAGCTTCCTTCGTCTCGAAATCGCCGGTGAGGTACTCGAGGTCGGCGTCGTTCGCCGCGAGGATCAGATCGTAAGTCTCGCTGTCGATGCGCCTGATCTCGTACCCTTCCGGCAGCGCGTCAACAAACGACTGTAGCTTTTCCCGATCGAAGTCTTTGCACCGCCGGATCGCGTAGCGGGTAGTCGGAACGGCTTCCGGCCAGCATTCTTTGATCAGCTTTTCCCACCCTTCATTCAGTGGAACCACAGATTCGTCGCCGAGCTTGTCGTACTCAACAAGTTCCCTGTCCGGCTCCCCGGCTAAAAAGATCCCGTCGGCCGAGGAATACAGCAGCGCCGAACGCGGCGCATCCGGATCGGTTACAAATACCCTGAGCTCCACGTCGACAACGTCGAACCCGTACCAGAATTCAAACATGCGCTTTACCTTGGAAAAGTCTTTTAATTCATATATCATACGTTGTCTCCTTAAATCCCGATTTGTTTTGTTCATTCTATTACAAATTCCGGCACGACGCAACGAAAAAGCACAGCCGATCGAAAACCGACAGAGCCTTTGAAAATCCACCTTGACAGAACGCCTGTGACGCCGTCTTTTTTTTGTTTCGCTTACTCCCCTTTTTTCAGCGCAAGGTTCTTTTCATAGGCGGCGATCACCGCTTCCATGGCGGCGCTTCGGAAACCGCCCTTTTCAAGCGCGCGCACGCCCTGGATCGTGCTGCCCGCGGGCGAGCAGACGACGTCCTTTAAGCGTCCGGGGTGTTCGCCCGAAAGCCGCATCGTCTTTGCCGCGCCTTCCACCGTCTGCGCCGCGTACAGAAGCGCCTTTGCCCGCGGCAGTCCGCAGGCCACGGCGCCGTCGGCAAGCGCCTCGAGAAACAGATCGACAAACGCCGGACCGCAGCCCGCAAGCGCGCTCGCCGCGTCGATGAGATGCTCGGGAATCGGATCAAGCGTGCCCGCGCCGCTTATCCGTTCGCAAAACGCCTGCACCTCTTCGTCTGTCGCGTCCTTTGAACAGTAGGTAACGATCCCTGCGCCGACCGCAATCGGTGTGTTCGGCATGATGCGAATGACGGGATACGCCCCGCCCGCGAGCTTCTGAATCGTCCCGGCGGTCAGTCCCGCCGCAACCGAGACCAGCACGAAACGGTCCGTCCGGCTTTTCAGAACGGGCGCGATTCCGGTCAGCACGTCCGCCATCATCTGCGGCTTGACCGCAAGCACGATGAGATTACACGCGCCCGCGATCTCCGCGTTGGTCGAAACGCGGGCGTTTTTGTACGCATCCGCAAGCCGTTCCGCCTTTTCCGGGGTGCGGTTGGAAAGCAGAAGCGCGCAGTCCGGCGAGGAGGAAGCGATCAGCCGCGCGATCGCGCCGCCCATGGCGCCGGTGCCGATGATTCCGGTTGAAACGAACATGGCGCTCACTCCTTTTTATCCGCAAGATGGAAGAACCGCGAGGGAATATGGCAGTAGCCGCCCGGGTTCTTATCGAGATACTTCTGGTGATACAGCTCCGCCGGAAAGAAATTTTCAAGCGGCGTCACCTCGACCGCGAGCGGCTGTCCGACGGTTTTTTCGACCTCGGCGTACACCTCGCGGATGGCGGGAAGCTGCGCTTCGTCGGTATAATAGATGCCGGTGCGGTACTGGATTCCCGCATCCATGCCCTGCCGGTTCTTTGACGTCGGGTCGATCACCATGAAATAGAAGCGCAAAAGCTCCGGAAGCTTAAGCACCGCTTCGTCGTAGTCGACGCGCACGGTCTCCGCGTGACCGGAATTATCGCATACCTCGCGATAGCTCGGCGCCGCGTCCGGGCCGTTGGCGTAGCCGACCTCGGTCTTCACAACGCCCTCGAACTGATCCAGAAACTTCTGCATACCCCAGAAGCATCCGCCTGCCAGAAAGATTGTTTTCATCTTAGTCCGCCTTTCTCCATTTGCGTTTTGCGTTCGGACATTTTTCATCCATGAACCGGCGGAAACCCGCGGCGTCCGTGCCGTCAAAGCCGCGTCTGCTCAGAACGACGATCTGCTTCTGCTCCGTCCAAATCAGAAAGAGATTCTTCGTCTCCGTGACCTTTTTGACGGACGAATACGCAAACCGCATTTCCCCGTTGGACGCCTGATTGTGCAGTACGACAGCGTCGTCAAAGAATGAATTGACGAGTTCCGCTTGCTCCGTTCCGTAGGATTCCGCATGCCTGCGAAGCTGCCGGTTCGCATACCGCTTCGGCGCGATCAGCACCGCCCAGACGGGAATGAACAGCCACATCGCAAGACCGAGAACCGTCATCCAGAAGACCGGCTCGGACAAGACCGATTCTCCCGCTTCCTCATACGCGAGGATCAGATCCCGCAGCTGCAGACCCATCCATACCAGAAAGCCGACGGAGACCGCCGAAACGATAACGTACCAGATCGCGCGTACGCTGTGGTACAGCTCGAGATGCATTTCGCGGCTTGTAAGAACCGTATTCGTAAAGATCGCTTTTCGTTCGTTTTCTTCCATCGATCATTCCTCCTTATTCGTCCTTCATATTGCCGAAGAGCGCGCAAAGATGCAGCAGGATCTCGACGTTCTTTTCCATCGACGGGATCGGTACGTACTCGAACCGTCCGTGCGCGTTCTCGTAGCCTGCCGAAAGGTTCGGGCTCGGAAGCCCGCGTTCCGAAAGCGCCGAGCCGTCCGTGCCTCCGCGAAACGGCTCCGTCCGCGGCTCGATTCCTGCCATGCGGATCGCCGCGATGAGATTCTCCGTCAAATACGGACAGGGGTCGAGAAACTCCTTCATGTTGCGGTACTGCTGCAGGATCGTGAGGCTGACACGCTCCGCGCCGTATTCGGCTTTCAGCGCGTCGGCGCATTTGCGAAGATACGCTTCGCGGTGCTCAAACTGCGTGCGGTCGTGATCGCGCACGATCAGCGTCACCTCGGCGTGCTCGACGTCCGCGCTGACGGAAATCACGTGGAAAAAGCCCTCGCGCCACGCGGTGTACTGCGGGCGTTCGAAGCGCGGCAGCATCGAAAGAAACTCGCCCACGGCGTCCGCGGCGTTGACCATGACGCCCTTCGCGGTCGCGGGATGCACGCTGCGGCCCTTGACCGTGAGCTTCGCAAGCGAGGCGTTGAACGTCTCGTCCATGTAGAAGCCGAGATGGTCGCCGTCGAGCGTGTACGCGACCTTTGCGCCGAAGCGCTCGAAATCGAGATCCTTCGCAAGACCGCCGACCTCCTCGTCCGGCGTGAACGCGAGCGAAACCGGCCCGTGCGGAATCTCCGGATGCGCAAGAAGGTGCTCGGCCATCGTCATGACCGCCGCAATCCCCGCCTTATCGTCGCCCCCCAGAAGCGTCGTACCGTCGGTTAAAATCAGGTCCTGCCCGACGTAGTTTAAAAGGGTCGGAAAATCCTTCGGAGACAGGACGATTCCTTTTTCCGCGTTCAGGACGATATCGCCGCCGTCGTAGTTTTCAAGTACCCACGGCTTTACGTTCGCGCCGGGCGCGTCGGGCGCGGTGTCCATGTGCGTGACGAGACCGAAGGGTCTTCCGCCGCCGTCCGGCATCGCGGACGGAATCTTCCCGTAGACCACGCAGGCGGTTTCGTCGAGCCATACGTCGCTTGCGCCGATTTCCAGAAGCTCGTCAAAGAGCATCCGCGCAAGATCGAATTGCTTTCCCGTCGTCGGCGTTTGCGCGCTGTTCGGATCGGACTGCGTGTCCACCCCGGCGTAGCGCATCATGCGCTCCTTCACCTTCTCATAAAACGGCGTTCTCCGGTACATCTCGGTTCCTCCCAAATATAGACTGCAATCAGTATATCACATCCCCGAGCGGCTGACAATTCCGTTTCAACGGCCGCGCGGAAAAAGGGGCTTTCATGCGCTGTTTTAAAAAGCGGGCCTTTCAAGCGCGCCCAAAAGCCTTCCGAAAAGGAGCGGTTCCCCGAAAGTCCCTCGCCGGACAGTTTCCGGCCGACCGGAATCCGCGCTCATATCCGGCGCGTTTCAAACGCGAAAAGCGCATCCCCCGGAAAACGATACGCATCATCACAGATATAGCCGCGAAGCCAAAGGTTGCCGTCCACGTTCCGAAGATACAGTCCCTTTGGAAAAGCGTCGTCCCGCTCCAAGATTTCAGACAGCACCGTGACCGCCCGATCCGGTGAACCGTGTGTTCCGGTCAGCGCGGAGTTCCGGCTTAGCGGCTGATCCGTCCATGCCAAACGAAGAAACAGACCGGTGCTTACGTCGCACGCTTTCAAATCCGTTTTCGAAATATGCGTAAAAATATCGCGTAAGGCTGCTCCGTTTTCAAGACCGATTTCCCGCAGGGATGCAATCGCAACGGTTGCTTCTCTTGAAGGTCCGATCGAAAACCGCGGATGGGCAAAGAACGCCTCGGCATAGCGGTTGATGAAAACACCGTGCTCCTTCAGCACGCAGGGAATCCGTTCCGGCGGGAAAGGTTCTGTTTTCAAAACGATTCTTCTCATGCGGCGCTTCCTTCTCAAATCGCGATTTGTCGCATTGATTCTATCATGGATTGCGATAAGAAGCAACGCAAAAGCACAGCCGTTTTATCGGCTGTGCTCATAAATCCCCCTTGACGGAACCGCTTTTGAAAAGCCCCTTGCCGCGGTTTTCGTCCCTCAGAACGCGTTCTCGAGAACGAACGTTTCCTCGGATTCTTTTTTGGAATAATTATAGTCGTCGAAATACGGCGAATAGCTCGTAAAGGAAATGCTTCTCGTCAGCGGGTCGAACGTCATCAGCGTGCAGTATCCGATGCCCTTCTGCTTATCGAGCTGCAGGTTATACATGATCGCGGTGAACGTCCGGTCCTGATCCTCGTAGGTCTTTTGCCAGCGTTTGACGCCCTTGTGATGGCCGCACAGCAGCAGCACGACGTTCGGGTGCCGCGAGATGATATCCTTTTCCAGCCGCTCCCCTTCCACGGACATCAGACCGTTGTTATACAGGTAGTTGTGCGTCAGAATCACGACCGGATATTCGCTGTACGCGTCGAGTACGCCGTCGATCCACTCGTTCCGCTCGGTATAGTCCTCGTCCAGATGCCAGCCGATGCCGAGCAGAAGGATCTGCTGATCCCCGAGGAGCTGATACCAGCATTCGCCGCCGTTGTAGAGCTGCCGTTCATCCTTCACTTCGCACGGGTTGAACTTGACGTACTGTTCGTACCCGCGCATTCGGATCGCGTTCTCGCCGGTCCCGTAGCCGAGGTCATGGTTTCCGCAAACGCAATAAACCGGAATCTGTCCGTTCAGCGGCGCGAGGTCCGCGTTGATCTTCTCCCATTCCCTGTCCCTGCCGTTGTCCTCGACGATATCGCCGGTGTGAAGCAATGCGACGATATTGAGATTCTCTTTCTCGCGAAGCGCGTAATCGACGATCGAGATCAGACCGGCGTCGTCGGAATACGCGTAGTTCTGCGTGTCCGCAATCCACAGGAACGTGAACGCCGTGGGCACCGGCGTCGGCGTCGGCTCGGGCGTCGGCGTAGGCGTGGGCGTCGGCGTCGGCGACGGCGTCGGCGTGGGCGTTTCGTCCGGAAGCATTTCCGCTTCCGCCGTCGTCTTCGGCGCAGCGGGAACCTCGTCCGTCTGTGCCGGCGCGGTGATAACGGCAGCCGTTCGCGCCGGCGTCGGATCATTCCGCCGCTTCGCTGCTTCGAGCGCGTTGCCCAAAACATCCTCTCCGTCGCACGCAACCGTGCCGAACAGGAATACAACCGCCAGGGCCCAAAGAATAACCTTCCGGAATCGTTTCTTCATACCGTACCTCTGTGACAATCCTGACCAGTTTATCACATATTTCCGGTGAGGTAAACCCCTGTTTTCCACGAATTTCGCCGAAACAACGATTTTCACCGGCGAACCCGGACACTCCGTTTCATCCGGACGCCGGTCGCGGCCCGCAGGCCGATCCGCTTGAAAAAGCGCGCGATTTGCGGTATGATAAGGAACAAAACCGGAACGGATGAACGGCGATCCCCTCCCGGGATCGCGCGACGGAGGCGCGTTATGCAATGCAACTATCATACGCACACCATGCGCTGCGGACACGCGGCCGGAGAGGATCGCGATTACGTGGAAACGGCGATTGCGCGCGGGCTCAGTACGTTGGGATTCTCGGATCATATCCCCATGCCTTTTTCGGACGGTCATGAATCGGGATACCGCGTTCCCATGCGGCTGCTCGACGACTACGTAACGAGCGTGCTTTCCCTGCGGGAAGCATACCGGGATCGGATCGACGTCCGGCTCGGGTTTGAGGCTGAATACTATCCCGATCTGTTCGAAGCCATGCTGGACCTGATCCGTCCGTATCCCGTCGATTATCTTCTGCTCGCGGTGCATTTCATTGACAGCAGCGAACGCGTCTACAACACCAGCCCGCGCAGCGACGAAATCGCGCTGGTCCGGTACGTAAACCGCTGTGTCGAAGGGATGCGGACCGGACGCTACACGTATCTGGCGCATCCGGACCTGTTTCATTTTACCGGCGACCCGAAGGTCTATCGGCAGGAAATGACGCGTCTCTGCACGGCCGCGAAAGCACAAAACGTTCCGCTTGAGATCAATCTGCTCGGTTTGAGAGAGCACAAACACTATCCTTCCGCGCAGTTCTGGGAGATTGCCGGCGCGCTGCAGTGCCCGGCCGTTCTCGGATGCGACGCGCATTCGCCCCAAGCGGTTGCGGACCCGAAAAACCTCAGAGACGCCGAGCGTTTTGCGGCGCGATTCGGCGTTCGTCCGATTTCGGACGTCCCTCTCCGTAAGCCGTTCTGAGCGGCTTTTTCACGTGCCCGACACGATACGGCGCCGAACATCCGGCTCCGCCGGCTAAGTGAACTACGTTCAAATCATGCACGCAGAGCGTGCATAAAAGAACAGCCTCGCCTGATGGCGGGGCTGTTCTTTTGTGGCGTGCCTGGGAGGATTCGAACCTCTGGCCTTCAGAGTCGGAGTCGATAAAACTCAAAGTCCGAAAACGCCCTAATTATCTGAAAAACGCCTATTTTAGGGAGTTTTTTCCATTCCACTCCGTCCGTACAAGTCCAATATGTACTCAATAATCCAACCGTTGTGTGCTATTAATGTGCTATGAGAATCAGCAATCTCACCTATTTATTCTTTATCCGATCTCTTTTCTAAATCCCGACTATAAACCATGTTTCGAGATCAGTCTCTAAAAGGCGGATAAAAGCGGCAATACGTAAAGGATGGTATCAAAATCTGATCATGACATTGCAATTTAAAGCATCCTATGCTATTATGATTCTGTTTTATATACTTTTCCTTTGGGAGATTCACATGCATATGAAAATAGGAATTGTTGGCAGTCAGGGTCATGTCGGTTCAGCA
>JAFOTD010000062.1 GCA_017388175.1 Clostridia bacterium
ATGACGACGACGAGGACGAACACGAGCACCACCACCATCACCACCATGACGACGATGAGGACGAGTGCGACGATCCGGAATGCGAGTGCCACCATCATCATGACGACGATGAAGATGAACACGAACATCACCATCACCACCATCATCACCACGGACACGACGCGGACGAGGTGTTCCAGAGCTGGGGCATCGAGACGATGCATCGCTTCACCGAGGACGAGCTGAAAGAGAAGATCGCAAAGCTCGACGACACCGAAACCTACGGCACGGTGCTCCGTGCAAAGGGCGTCGTACCCGCGGCGGACGGCGAGAGGTGGATCCATTTTGACTACGTTCCCGGCGAGGTCGAGATCCGCAGAGGCGCGGCAGGCGTCATCGGCAGACTGTGCGTGATCGGCTCGCAGATGAAAGAGGACGCGCTGAAGGTCCTGTTCGGGGAGTAAGCCGCCATGATGCTTCCGGTATTCTTATTCACGGGCTTCCTCGATTCCGGCAAAACGACGTTTCTGCAGTCGATGCTCGAAGATCCCGCCTTCAACGAGGGACAGCGCACGCTGGTCATTCTGTGTGAAGAGGGCGAGGAGGAGCTCGATCCTTCACGCTTCTCGATCAACAATGTCACGATCCATACGGTTTCGGATCAATCCGAACTGACGCAGGGCAACATGATCCTGTGGGGACGCAAGGCGGCGGCTTCGCGCATCATGATCGAATACAACGGCATGTGGCAGATGAACGACCTCTTTGACCGTCTGCCGGAAAACTGGGGGATCGCGCAGGAGACCATGATGGTCGACGCTTCGACGATCGCCGCGTTCAACCAGAATATGCGGCAGCTTGTCGTGGACAAGCTGAACACCGCAGAACTCGTCATCTTCACGCGCGTCGAGCCGGAGCAGGACAGAATGGAGCTGCATAAGCTGGTGCGCGGGATCTCCCGCGGGGCGCAGATCGTGTACGATCTCACCGACGGCAGAAGCGAAGAGGACGACATCGAAGACCCGCTGCCGTTCGACATCAACGCCGACGTCATCGAGATTTCCGACCGCGACTATGCGCTTTTCTATCGCGATCTCGTCGACGAGCCCGCAAAGTACGAGGGCAAGACCGTCCGTTATAAGGGGCTTTGCGCCAACAACATGCGGCTGCCGAAGGATACGTTCCTTGCGGGACGGCACATCATGACCTGCTGCGAGGCGGATATCGCCTACTGCCCGCTCGTTTGCAAGTGGGACCGCGCAAAGTCCGTCAAGCACAAGGGCTGGGGCATCGTCGAAGGTCGGATCAACGAGAAGTTCTCGAACATCTACGGCAAGAAGGGACCCGTCATCACGGTGCATTCCTTCGACCCTGCGACCGAACCCGAGCAGCCGGTTGCTACGTTCTATTGAAAACTGAGCAAAAAGCACAAAAGCGCTCCGAACAGGAGCGCTTTTCGTTATTTGGGGGATCCTTCGCTGTGTTCAGGGTGACAGATCCCAAGAGCCTTCCCCTTGAGGGGAAGGTGTCACCGCAAGGTGACGGATGAGGTGCCGCACACGCGGGACGCCGGGGACGTCGTCCCCTACAACTCCCTCGTGTCATTCTGAGGAGCAAAGCGACGAAGAATCTCACAAAGCCGCGGGAGATCCTTCGCTGCGCTCAGGGATGGATCGAAAGCGTGAATACGGCTTCCGGCAGGGGCAGCAGATGACCGTCCCAGTTGACGCGCTCGTTTGTATCCGGATGAATGTACGGCACGTTGTCCTGCATTTCGGTTTTGGTGTCGCCGACGATAAACGTGTCGCAGGAAAACAGCATGGGCGTGATGCAAATCGATTCGGCGGAAGCGAGCTGATCGTACGGGAATTCATATGTGTCGATCGTGAACAGAAGCGTATGCGTGCCAACCCGGTCGCACGAGTCAGCCGTGCTGCAGTGTTTACCGTCGATCCTGAGTTCAAACGCCAGACTGTTGCGGAACGCGGCGCACATTTCCGGCGTCCAGTCACCCGGCAGATCAAACCGGAGGCAGACTCCATGAATGCCGAGCGCGTCGATTGTTCCTGCGCTTTCGATCCGCGCGCAAAGTCCGTAAAGATCGGCGGGCAGATTGGTCACACAATGGGTCGAATCGTCGTAATCGGTTTTGACCCACTCCGTATATGACAGCTTCACATCCCGATGCCCGAACGTGAAGGGCTGTGAAACGGGCGTGAGCGCATTGCGATCCAGTTTGTCGACAGCGCCGAGGGCAAAGCGCGCCGTGCCGAGCTCGGCTTCGAGGTGCACCGTTTCCTCCGGGATCGAACTCATCGTTCGGTACACGACCTGCGCGGTGAGGATGCCGTTTTCGTCCGCCTGTTCTCGCAAAAACGCGTCGATAGTGACGGCGCTGTATACGCCGTCGCGCACGATCGGGATCGAATCGCCTGTATACGCCGACACAACGCCGCTGAGCGTACTGCCCGAGAGCCATTGGATCGAATCGCGGCTGATCGCTTCGCGGTCCGCGTCGGAAAGCGGATCCTCGCCGTACATATCGTTGCAGCGGTCGAGCGCCGCCGTATAATCCGGGTTCGAGTTGAGCGTCGTGACCGTTCCGCAGCAGAATTCCGTGCCGTCGGCAAAGCGCAGGAAATACTGCCCCATGCTTTCCTCAAAGAACGACATCGTGCCGTTTGTGAATTCCTCCGGAACCTTGCCGTCCTCAAAGAATTCTCCAATTCGGTCTTCCGGAACGCGCGTCTGTGTTGCGCTGCCGCCCGTATAGGCGTCAACCTCGGGCAGTGCGGTCAGCCCGTGCAGGGTGACCGTAAGGTACAGCTGTTCGCCGTCGTACATCGTTTCGCCGAGATCGATGCGAAAATCGTCCGCGATTCTCTGCCAGATCGGTTCATCGGCGACGTATGTGACCTGCTTTGCGACCGGCGCGTCGGTTACGGGCGGCAGGATCAGCGAATCGAGCGCTTCGTTCGGCGTGCGGGATTCGGGATCTTCGGTCAGATACTGTTCGGGACGCGCGATATGAAGCCAGCGAAACACCTCCGCTCTTGCCGACGGGATTAAAAGCACCGTGCCGCAAAGAAGCACGAAGCAGGCCGCGATCGGCAGCAGGATCCTTGTCCACGCGACCGGCTTCTTTTGTTTCGCGGGCGCTTCGGAAAGCACCGCGCGGCGAATGGATTCCTTTTGCATCAGCTCGTTTTCCGCAAAGGACAGGAGCTGTTCGGATGTCTTTGTCATAATGTGTTCTCCTCTCCGAAGGATGTTCTGAGTTTTCTGCGCACGCGGGCGAGCCTGCTTTTCACAACGACCGCTGACGTGCCTGTTTCCTTTGCGATGTCGCCGAGCTTCATGCCGTATCCGTAATACAGAATGAACATGCGCTGCGTAAGCTCCGGCTCACTTTTCAGACGCTCCAGAATGTCGCCGATCGCCGCGTGATCGAGGCTTAATTCCTCGACGGACACGTCGTCGGGTTCATCCGGAACGAGCTCGAGCGAAACCGTCTTTCGCTTTGCGCCGGATCGGTAGTAGCTTGCGATCTCGTGCTTTAAGACCGTCATAAGATACGCCTTCGGATCGCGGATCGCGCTGCTGCCCTTCTTCAAAAGCGTGCGGTAGAACTGCGCATAGGTGTTCTGCAAAAGATCGTGCGCGTCCTCGATCGGCACCTTCAGAAGGCAGCAGCGCATCAGCTCGCGAAACGTCGCGTCGTATACGGTATTGAATTGTTCGGTTACATCTTTCATGGAAATGACTCCTTGTGTTTTCACGGCCGTTCACTTATATAGACGCACAAACCGGGCAAAAGGTATCGAAGAGGAGAGAAAAAAGAGGAAGGGCGTTTGTTTCCCTTCCTCTTTCCCGTTTGATGCTGAAATTGTTTATCTGCCGCGGCGTGCTGCGAAGCACTCGGAGCAATAAATCGGCTTGTCGTTTCTCGGCTGGAACGGCACCTTGGTGGGTTTGCCGCAGGAGGCGCAGACGGCGTCGAACATCTCACGCTGCTGCTGACCGCGCGCGGCGTTCTTGCGGGCCTTCCGGCATTCCGGGCAGCGGACGGGGTCGTTTTTGAAATCGTTTCTTGCGTAAAATTCCTGCTCGCCCGCGCTGAAAATGAATTCCTTGCCGCAGTCTCTGCAAACCAGTGTTCTGTCTTCGTACATGATGTTTTGTTTTCCCTTCGCGAATTGGATGTTATTTTGATTTCCGTGTTCGGCTGACCTGGTCTTTGCCCCCACACTCGCCGGCAGGAGGGTTCGCTCATAAGCCGTGCTCCCCACTACTGCCCCTCTCGACGGTTGCCCGCCGGCCGGACTTACTTCTAAGCCGCACCATGCTCACGGGCGCTTTGGCCCGCTTATGTGGATCGTTTCGCCTGCGACTGGCATCGACTTGCAACCACAGACCCGAA
>JAFOTD010000063.1 GCA_017388175.1 Clostridia bacterium
GGCAGAGATTTGGCTGACTCAGGAAGAGTTTGAAAAGCGCAAGGAACATCTGGATTATCTGAAATCGACCCGCACGCTCGAGATCGCGGAAATGCTGAAGATCGCGCGCGGTTTCGGCGACCTTTCCGAGAACGCGGAATATGACGCGGCGAAAGCGGAGCAGGCGAAGAACGAATACGACATCGCCACCCTCGAAGCGGAGCTTCGCACGGCGAAGATCATCGACCACACCGCGCTTTCCGGCGACAAGATCAACGTCGGCTCCAAGGTCACGGTCAAGAATACCGCGAACGGTATGGAAATGAAGCTGGAGATCGTCGGTTCGATGGCGGCGGATCCCATTTCGGGCAAGGTCAGCAACGAGTCCCCGATCGGCGGCGCGCTGCTCGGTCATTCGCGGGGAGAAACCGTTCCGGTCACCACCCCCGGCGGCATGATCCATCTGGAGATTCTGGAAATCCACTGATTCGGAGTATTATATAATGGAAGAAACAAACATCCCGCAGGAATCCGCAGAGCTTTCCGAGTCACAACTTTCCGAACTTCTGCAGATTC
Source organism: Clostridia bacterium (assembly GCA_017388175.1). Lineage (GTDB taxonomy): Bacteria > Bacillota > Clostridia > Christensenellales > CAG-138 > UBA3792. The sequence goes on from JAFOTD010000063.1 coordinate 556, forward strand.
GCAGAGACAAGCTGTCCGCACTTCGTGAAGCGGGCAAGGATCCTTTCGCGGTCATCACGTTCCCGCAATCGCATCACAGTGCGGAGATCGTGTCGCAGTACGACGCGCTCGAAGGGAAGACCGTAAGCATCGCCGGCCGCATGATGTCCAAGCGCATCATGGGCAAGGCGAGCTTTGCGCATCTGCTGGACGCCGCGGGCGATATTCAGTTTTATGTGAAGCGCGACGACGTCGGCGAGGAAGCGTACGCGGACTTCAAGGCATACGACATCGGCGACATCGTGGGCGTAAAAGGCTTCGTGTTCAAAACGAAGACCGGCGAGGTCTCCGTCCACGCGACGGAACTGACGCTGCTTTCCAAATCGCTGCGTCCGCTGCCCGAGAAGTTTCACGGGCTCAAGGATCCCGAGCTGCGTTACCGGCAGCGCTTTGTCGACCTGTTCATGAACGCAGGCGTGCGCGAGACATTCAAAAAGCGCAGCGCCATCATTGCGGAAATCCGCCGCTACCTCGACAGCGAAGGCTTTATGGAGGTCGAAACGCCCGTGCTGAACACGGTCGCTTCCGGCGCGTCCGCGCGTCCGTTCATCACGCATCACAACACGCTCGACATCGATATGTATATGCGCATCGCAACCGAGCTGCACCTGAAGATGTGCATCGTCGGCGGACTCGAACGCGTGTACGAAATCGGCCGTCTGTTCCGCAACGAGGGTATGGACGCAACGCACAACCCTGAGTTCACAACGATCGAGATTTACCAGGCGTATACGGATCTGCGCGGCATGATGGTGCTTTGCGAACAGATCATGTCCCGCTGCTCCCTGCTTGTCAACGGTACGACGAAGATCACGTATCAGGGGCAGGAGATCGACCTTACCCCGCCGTTCCGTCGGCTCACGATGAATGACGCGGTCAAGGAATACACCGGCAAGGACATCTATGCCTGCGCCACCGACGAGGAAGCCCGCGCGATCGCAAAGGAGCTCGGCATCGAACTGAAGGATCCGGAATCCTCTAAGGGCAAGGTGCTCGCCGAAGCGTTCGACGCATTTGTTGAGGATAAGCTGATCCAGCCGACCTTCATCACCGACTACCCGATCGAGAACTCCCCGCTGACCAAGCTGAAGAGCGGCAGCAAGGACATCGTCGATCGCTTCGAGGTGTTCATCTGCGGTCACGAATACGGCAACGCATACACCGAGCTGAACGACCCGATCGATCAGCGCGCGCGCTTTGTACAGCAGGCGAAGGAACGTCAGAAGGGCGACGACGAAGCGATGCAGATCGACGAGGACTTCATGCTTGCGATGGAATACGGCATGCCTCCCACAGGCGGTATCGGCATCGGCATCGACCGTTTGTGCATGCTTTTGACCGACGCGCCGACGATCCGCGACATCCTTCTGTTCCCGACAATGAAGCCGATCGGACAGCCGAAGAAGGCGGAAGCCGCGGCTGCGCAGCCGGAAGCGGTATCCGCCCCGGTCGAAGAAAAGATCGACTTCACCGGCGTCGAGATCGAGCCGCTGTTCAAGGATTTCGTCGATTTTGAGACCTTCTCTAAATCCGATTTCCGCGCGGTCAAGGTTCTCGATTGCGAAGCGGTTCCGAAGTCCAAGAAGCTCTTGAAGTTCACGCTGGACGACGGCACGGGCGAAAACCGCACGATCCTTTCGGGCATTCACGCCTATTACGAGCCGGAAAGCTTAATCGGAAAGACCTGCGTGGCGATCACCAATCTCCCGCCCCGCCCCATGATGGGCATCGAATCCTGCGGCATGCTGCTCTCCGCGATCCATCGGGAGAACGGCGAAGAAAAGCTGCATCTTCTGCAGCTCGACCCGCACATCCCCGCGGGCGCAAAGCTGTATTGACAGCATCAAAGCATCGCATATGCGATTGAAAGAAAGGAATCATGATCATGAAAAAAATCGTTTCCCTGATCCTTGTGCTGCTGACGGCGTTTTCCGCGGCGGCCTGCGCAGTCGGTTCGTCCGCTAAGAACGAGGCGGATTCGGATATTATCCTGGTGACTGACGACGCGAATACCGGTGAAAACACCGATCTGCCGGGGAACGACGGTCAGGATTCCGTTGCGTCGCAGTTGGTCGGAAACTGGCTGCAATACCATTATTCGTTCTATGATGATCACGAAGAAATGCGGTATTTTCCGGACGGCAGGCTGGAGTTTGTATATGGCGAGGAGTCGACTTCCGGCACCTACACGATCTCGCAGTCTTCCGAGGGAGATACGCTGCTCTTCGTAGAGCGCCAGTATCAGGATCGGATATCTCTTGAAACGAAAACGGAAAGGTTTTTTTCCGTACTCACGAATGAGATCGATCCGACGACCGATTTCGAACTGCAGGAAGCTCTGTTTCGGAAATATGAGGATCGTTACGGCGAAGGCGACGGAGAATACAGGTATGCCGGCGTTCTCTCAATTTCGGATGGGATCCTGTATGATAAACCTGTGGAATCCGGTCCTGAAATTTGGGTAACCGGTGAACGGATCGACACGGAAACACCGGTATCCCTGGAGGGCGTTTGGTTCAACAATAAAGGAGAATACTATGTCTTTTATTCCGACGGAACCGGAGAAGCCTGTAATATCGATAATCATCACTCTGTAACACAGATCCTGTATGCGTATGACGAGCAGACCCACCAACTGATGCTTTATGAGGGGATCTATGAGGAGAAAGATGGAATATACTACGATGAATACGAGTCGGAGCTGAACCCGTATACCATCACGGGCAATATAATGGAATCCAATGGCGATAGCTGTTGGTTCAAAAAGTAACGGAAACAGCGTCAAAATACTACACCCGCCGATTGTTTCGGCGGGTGTTTATTTGCCATTTTACCGGACGGTGATCCGGATGTCGCCCGTGTCCGTCGTGATTCTGCACTTGCCGCCGGAGGTCGATCCGGGCACGCTGACGTCGCCCGTGTGGCTTTGCGCGATGAACACCTTGTCCGAACGCAGCGAGCCGGTCACATCCCCCGTATCGGTATCGATAGACAGCTCCGCCGCATCGCACTGTTCAAACCGGACGTCGCCCGTGCTCCGCTCGATCGAGATCTGTTCCGCTCGGCTGTTTTTGCATATTTCTCCGACCGGAGCGCTTTTTGCGCTGCGTTCTTTATTTCTCACTCGGATTCGGGCAAATACAAAGCCACAGTGTTGTCGCGGTAGGCGCGCAGCACCGGCAGCGCCCTGTGATTGTAATCGAAGAACGTCGTCGTCTCCACGACGTTCTCTCTCGCCTGCCCGTCTCCGTACAGCGCCCAGCCGACGCCCGGCTCGGACACCAGTACCGGATCCCACCAGAAACATCCGACACAGCGGCCGTCTTTGACGGACTTGACCGTGTTAATCAGATCCGTCGCGTAATCCCGCTGTCCCTCAGGCGAAGACGGATAGATTCCCGCATAAGCACCATTGTTCGCGAGCTGTCCCGGCGTACCCCAGTTGTATCCGCTTTCGCAGATCAGCACGTCCTTATCATAGCGGTCGATCATCATCTCGCACCATTCCGCAAGGTCGTGAAGATCCAGAGCGCGCTTTTTTGCGTTCTGTTGATCGGTCTGCGCCCAGAACGGATAATAGGACGTGCCGATCACGTCGTACTGCACGCCGTACCTCTGCATCAGATCGAGAAACCAGACGCCCGCGCCGCTTTTACTTTCCCAATGCAGATCGTCGCAGTTCGCGCCGAGATGCAAAACGACCTGCGAATCCGGAAATACGTCCTTGACCGCCTGATAGCCGCTATTGAGAAAATCCGCCAACGCCGCGGCGGACGCTTCGCCGGAGAAGCTGCTGCCGTACGGGAGCAGAATGCCCGCTTCAATCTCATTTCCTATGGAGATATAGCAAGGCTGAATGCCCGCGTCCCGCAGCCTTTCGAGAAACGAAACCGTGTAATCATAGAGCGCAGCGCGAAGGCTGTCCGTCTTTTCCGCGTCGGAAAGTCCGTCGAGCGCGGCAAGCCAATCGGCGGGAACAGCGTCGTTGCCCCAGTAATCCGCATACATAAAGGAAAGGAAGATGTCCATTCCGAGCGCGTCCGCGCGCTGTGCCAGCGCAAAGATCGCGTCTGCGTCCTTATAGCCCGCGGGCAGATAATTCCCTTCCGCGTCCCGATACGCGCCCGGATGGTTGTACAGTTCAAGCCGGACCGCATTGCATCCGCTCTCCTTCAGAATCTCCAGCGCGTCCCTTTGCCGCCCGGTTTCGTCGTAATACAGCGCGCCCATGTCCTCTTCCCAATCGAGCCACGAGACGGCTCCGCCGAACAGGTTGGGATATTGCCGGGACTGATTCGTTTCACGGTAAAGCGTAAAATCGTCTATGCGCGCAAGCTGCCCGCCGCCCTTTGCCGCGGCGCCGATCAGGAGACAGCGGTCCGCGTTCACGAAAACGCCGCGTACGGTCACAACGGTCCATTCGCCATCCCGGATCGTTCGCGGAACGGCGGTTTTGCACAAAAAACCGCCCTCCGATTCACTTGCCGCAAACAGATAACACGCTTCCTGACCGCCCTCGCTCTGCGTCCGCGCCTGCAGATAATAGTATCCCGGCTCCAGATTGCGGATACGCTGCGTGATCGAAACGGCATAGTCCTCCGCCGCGCCGAGCTGCAGCGCGGATTCACCTGCAAAGGCAGGTACGGAAAGCGCCGCAGCGCCGCCCTCGACGGTCCATCCGGTCAACCCGTTTTCAAACCCACCGTTCTCCACCGCCCCGTTTGCGAACGGTTCCGTTTCCGGTTCGTTCGCGGCAAAAACCCGCCCGTGTCCGCAACCGATGGCAAGCGCGAGACACAGGCTCAGAAGCAGGGCGATTCGTATTTGTTTTTTCTGTTTCATTCCGGTCACAGATGTATTATATCCCGACCGGCGCGCGTTTGCAACAGCCGTGGTTTATACCGTTTGCAATATGTCCGCGTACGTGCAGGTAAAAACCGCCCGATCCCGGGCTGTCCGGGATCGGGCGGTTCAGGTTGCGGGTTACCGCCGCGTTAATTGCTCAGCCAAGCCTGCAGGATTCGACACTTGACCACTGACCGAAGTAGGTCATACCCTCGAACACCTGATACGAGCGGACGCGGACATAGTACGTCTTTCCCTCTTTCAATCCTTTGAAGGTATATTCGTGCGTCTTGGGATCTGTGATCTTCACCGTCGCCATAATATCCCGCGAACCGTAGTAATTCTCAATAAGCTGCACCTGATACCCGGTAAATACGCTCGATTCGCTCCACTTTACCGTGAGCTGACCCTTGCCTGCTGTGACGGAGGTCATCTCGCGCGGCGTGATGTAGACGATCGTCTTCAGCGGGCCGACAATGCCGAGGTTGTTGTTGTCCATCGGTTCAGAGAAGTACGCCTTGACGCCGTACTGGTAGCGCGTACCCGCATAGGCCTTGCGGTCGTAGAAGTACGTATCCGTCGTATTGTTCCAGCGTTCGAACGTCGTCCAGCCGCTGCTCTTCAGATTCCATGCGCGGCGATAGATGACGTAACCCTTCGCACCGGGAACCGGATCCCATTGAATCAGCGGATACGGATTGTTCACGACGGTCATCGTCTTCGTCGCTGGCAGATAGATCTTGAACCACAGGGTGCGGGATTCACCCGAGCTCTTCATGGTTACCGTCACCAGCGCGGTTCCGGCGTTGACGTTGTTGCTGTACTTGACCGTGTACAGGGAGGGATCCACGCCGGAAACGACGACCTTCGGTTCCTTTGCCTTGCCGTCTGCGACGACGTACGGCGTCGTACCCTTATATTCGACCGCGCCGTCTGCAAATTTGATCTCCGCAGCGCCCAGCGAACCGACCGTCACGCTGACCTTGTGCGTAAAGTACCCGTTTTTGGTCGTGATCGTAACCTTTGTCTTGCCGTTCTTCCTGCCCGTCAGGACGCCGTTCTCAACGGAAGCGACGCTCGGATCGTCGACGCTCCAGTTCAGCTCGTCTGCGGGATACGGGAGCCGTGCGTTCAGGTATCTGCCTTTTTCACTGACGTTCTGACCGCGCAGATAGAACTTGATCCCTGTCGTGCCCCCGACGCCCATGCCGTAGTCGGTACGATCGGTTTCAAACACGTAGCTGTATTCCGGCGGCTGTCTGAAGTAGAAGACGACGCCCGAGGTCTGGTATGCGTCATTAAACGTGTCGATCGCATAGCCGATACGTTTGCTCACGGTCTTATTTGTGGGCTTTTCAAACGCGTCCGTATCGTATTTCGAGAACCACTGGATCCAATAGCAGCGGCCTTCGACCTCGACGCAGCCGACGCCGATCCGGGTGTAATAGCTCGTCAGGATGTTCTCGCGGTGGCCTTCCGAATTCATCCACGCATCCATGACCTCTTCTGCGGTCACCTGGTATTCCGCGGCGTTCTCGCCCCAAAGACTGCCCATGTACGGCGAGTAGAACGCGCTGCCGTCCGGACGGGTGTGCGAATACATCACGGCAAGCTCCATGCTGCGCTGCATGGCATATTCGGTCATTTCCGCGTCGATCTTGAGCGGATCGAGACCGGCCGCGGCGCGCTCCTTATTCACCATCTCCGCCATTTCAAACGCTTTGTCGTAGTTATACAGACCGGTCACGGTGACGTATTCCTGTTTGCGCCAGCCGGAACGGCCGTACGGATCGAGCTCGGGGTTGCCGACGGTAACCGTTGTGTAGCGCGGGTCAAATCCGTAGTCGTGCACGAACTGCACGCTCGCCGGTACGTCGACGTGCTTCAGCGAGTCCGTACCGTAGACCGCGTGGCGGCAGATCTCCGTGACGCCGTCGTTCAGCGTCAGACTGTTCATCCGGTAATCGTTCAGCAGGATCTGATACGGGATGATCGAGACGGCCGTCGTGGTGAACGATTCCAAGCCATGGCATTCGCCGAAGCAGCCGTTGCCGACCTTGGTGATCGTTTCGGGCAGCGTAACGTCCCTCAAACCGTCGCAGTAAGCAAAGCACAACCCTTCGATCTCATGCAGCGCGGAGCCGAAGTCGATCGACGTGAGCGCCTTGCAGCCTGCAAACGTACGGTAGCCGGTCTTTTCGAGGCCGTTGCCGAATTTGATGGATTTCAGACCCGAACAGTTTTCAAAGACGCAGGAGTCGATTTTTGTGATCGTATCCGGGATCTCAAGCGTTTCAAGCGCCGTGCAGGACGTGAACGCGCTGTACTTGAGCTCGGTCGCCTCATTGAAATCAACGGACTTCATATACGCATTCGATGCAAACGCGCACTCGCCGACCTTCTCGACGCCGTCCGGAATCCGGACGTTTTCGGTTTTGCGGCCCGCCGGATAGCTGTAAAGCGTTTTGCCGCCGTCGATGAACAGTACGCCGTCCTGTTCGAGATACGTTTCATGCCCGTCCTCGAGCGAGAAGGATTCGATCTTTCCCTTCCAGAACGCCAGCGTACTCAGCTCCTTGAGCGTTTTCGGAAGCGTGTAGGATTTGATCGCCGTTCCCTGGAACGCATACGCTTCGATTGTCTCAACGTTTGGCGCGATGACGGAAGAAAGCGCGCTGCAGTCCGCGAACGTGCCCTCACCGATCCGCGTAAGGGACGCCGGAAGCTCAATGCTTTTCAGCGCCGTGCAGCCGCAAAACGTGCCGTACAGGGAGCTGAGACCCTCCGGGAACGTGACCGTTTCCAGATTCGTGCAATCCCAGAACAGCTTGCTGATTTCCGTAATGCCTTCCTCGATCACGACTTCGCGGATCTGATCGCGCACGCCGTACCACGGCACCTGATTGCCGTTTGAGATCCAGCCGGTTTCGCCTTCACCGGAGACGGTCATCACGCCGTCCTGCAAAACCGCAGTGATGTTGTCGTTCAGCGTAAAGCTGACCGCTTCGCCCGCCTGCAGGCTCTCGACCGTCTTCAGGTCGACGTCCGATTTGCGGGTGCTCTCCGGTTTCGGCACTTCCGCGCCGGCGGGGGCCATCTCTTCCCCTTCCAGCGTTTCGCGCGCCGCGTCGACGGTCTCTGCGTCTCTTTTCGACGCTTCGATCAGCGTTTCAGCCTCGCCTGCGTCCGACGCGGGCTCCGGGTCCGTCTCTTCCGCGATCGCCGCGGAGAACGCTGCAAGAAGCATCATCATGCACAGCATCGTGCAAAGCAATCGTTTCATCGCGTTTTTCATTTTCTTACCCTCCGAAATATTGATGTCCGGGGAGCGGCCGCTTTTGGGCGCCGTTTTTCCCTTTTCACTTTTTAGGACGCAGGATCGCGACCTTTGGTTTTACTTTTTCAAAACTTTTTTCTTTACGGATCGAACGAGAAATGGTATCTTATAAGACAACAGAACAAAGGAGAACAAAATTGATGCAAAATCGGTTTTTCCCGGAAATTCACGGCAACTTCGGATTCGGCTGCATGCGCCTGCCGATGCAGAACGGCGAAGTCGATTACGATGAATTCTGCCGCATGACGGACGCGTTTCTCGACGCGGGATTCAATTACTTCGACACCGCGCACGGGTACCTGAACGGTAAGAGCGAGACGGCGATCCGCGACTGCGTTGCCAAACGCTATGACCGCAGCAGATTCCTTCTGACCGACAAGCTGACCGATCCGTACTTCAAAAAGCAGGAGGATATCCGGCCGTTTTTCGAAAGTCAGTTAAAGGCGTGCGGCGTCGAATACTTTGATTTCTACCTGATGCATGCGCAGGACAAGGCCAATTATGAAAAATTCACGCGCTGCAAGGCGTATGAAACGGCGTATGCATTTAAGAAAGAGGGGCTGATCCGGCATTTCGGCATCTCGTTCCATGACAAGGCGGACGTGCTCGACCGGATTCTCTCCGAGCATCCGGAGATCGAGGTCGTACAGATCCAATTCAACTACGTCGATTATGAGGACGCGTCCGTTGAAAGCCGCAAGGTCTACGAGGTCTGCGAAAAGCACAATAAGCCGGTCATCGTGATGGAGCCGGTCAAGGGCGGCAGTCTGGTGAACCTGCCAAAAGACGCGGACAGAGTGCTTCGAGCGCTCGGTGGCGGCAGCAACGCAAGCTATGCGCTGCGCTTCGCCGCAAGCTTTCCGAACATGGCGATGGTTCTGTCCGGCATGAGCAATATGGATCAGATGCGCGACAATCTTTCCGCAATGCATCCGTTCCGTCCGCTTGATGAGCGCGAAATGCAGGCTGTTCGAGACGTTTGCGGCATCTTCAAAAGCCTGAACCTGATCCCGTGCACCGCATGCCGCTACTGCATTGAGGAAAACCATTGCCCGAAGGAGATCCTGATCCCCGATCAGTTTGCCGCGCTGAACTCGCACGAGGCGTTCCATAACTGGAATTCGGCGTTCTATTACGAAGAGGTGCTCACCGTGGGACACGGCAAAGCATCGGACTGCATCAAATGCGGCAAGTGCGAAAAAGTCTGCCCGCAGCATCTTCCGATCCGAGAGCTGCTTTTAAAGGTCGCGGACGCATTTGAAAAGCAGAGCTGACTCCATATCGCAAGACGTGAAACGCCCCCTTCGGTTTTCCGAAAGGGGCGTTCAAGTTGTCGGTTCATAGGGTCAGACCGTTTGCGGCGATAGAACGGAAAGAATTCTGCCGCCCTTCCCAACAGTCTGTTCTGCTTTTTTTCTCTGTTAAAATCCTGTCGGACGCTTCCACGGCGAATCGGCTTTTTTGACCGTAGCGGGCGCTGTTTTCAGCACGGGCGCCGGTTTCGGCTCCTCCGGTTTTTTCTCCATGTTGGCAAGCGTCTCCAGCACGCGCTTCATATCCGGTCGGTCTTTTGGATCGACCGCAATCATGGAGCGGATCAGCGCCTCATACGGTTCCGCAAGCCCGGGCGAGAAATATACCTTTCCGTCGTCGAGCAGCGCTTCGTGCACGTAGTCATACTCCTTATCGACCGTCGGCAGAACGCCGGTCAGATACAGGTGAAACAAAAGCCCCGCGGCGAACACGTCCACCTTCTGCGTGAGCTGCACGTCCTCGCCGAACATGTAACGGCAGGTTTCCGGCGCAAGGTACGGCAGGTCGCCCTGCACCTCCTCGCTGTCCGGCTGATCTCCGACGAGGTAGCTTCCGTCGAAGTCGATGATCTTGGCGATCAGATTGCCGGTTTCGGACTCCTTGATCAGAATGTTGTTCGGCTTCAGATCCGCGTGCACGACGCCGTTCTCATGCAGTTTCATCAGGCAGAACGCAAGGATTTTCAGAAGCAGGTGTTTTTTATTCGCCGGTGCTTTTGAGATGTTCTCAACGGAGAGCTTCGCTTCCTCTATGCGCTCGGTCGTGACGTAATACTTCGTCTGATACAGAAAAAAATCGTCGATCAGAACGAGGTTGCCGGTTGCGCTTTCCTTGATCTTCTGATACAGCTCGCGTTTTTTCCGGTAATACGTGTAGCAGATCGCGCGCTTCCCTTCCAGCGCTTCTTTCGAGAGAGCGTCGGACGAAGGAAAAACCGGAGAAAGGAACTCTTTGATAAAGTACGTCTGCCCGTTTTTTTGTGCAAACGACCATCTGGCGTTGCCGCTGTTCGTGTTGCGCCACGGCTCCAGAAGCGCATAATCCGCAATGACCGGAAGCGTTTCTCTCTTCTTTTTAGGAAACGTTTTACGCATGTCGCTCATCATATCTGCGTCCTCAAATAAAACAGTTTATACGCATCCCAGATTGCGCGAAGCTCCTCGCGGCTGCGGCTTTCGGAGATCCGCTTTCCGTACGCCGCCCAGAAACGCGTCAGCGTCGGATAGAAGTACGCCTTGAGCTGATCAAACGTATCGAACCCGACGGAAAGAACCTCCATCGTATAATCGTCCGACGCGACCGCGCCGATCCGCTTCATCAGCGTGCTCTTCCATTCCGACAGGCTTTTCGCCTTCGCCAGCGTTTCCAGAATCGTATACTCGAATTCCATCGGCGTCCGGAAATAGGAGAAGCATCCGTCCGTCGCCGTCAGAACGAGACACGGTTCCGTCAGAAGCACGTCACGCGCGTTGACGGTAAACGGCTTTGCCGAAATCACGTTGGAAAGAACGCCGTCCTGCTCGATATTGTCAAACGGATCCAGGTGATCCTTGAGATCGTCGGCAGTCACCTGCGTCAGTCCGTCCTTCGTCAGAACGAATCCGCGGGAGTCGCCCGCCCAAAGGAACAATCCGCGCAGACCGTTTTCCTGTTTGGAAACGAGCGCGCAGGAAAGCGTCGTGGGGAACGGCCGGATCATGCTGCTTACCACCATGCGCTCCGGCGCGGGGCTCACTTTGCTCTTCATCACGTCGATGTTCTCGCGCATCGCCTGCGCAAGACTCTGCGCAATCGTTTCGGCGGGATAATCCTGCAAGCCAAGCTTCCCGATCGCGTTGCGCTCATACCACTCGACGAGCGCGCGTCCGCAGGAGTAGGACGCGATTCTTGCGCCGGTCCAGTTGTCCGCATCGGGGTATTTTTTCGCGCCCGATCCGCCGCACCCGTCCAGGCAGGCAATCAAAGCCGCCCGGCTTTTCGGGTCGGCGAGGCAAACGGAAGCGTCTTCGCCCTGTCCGTTTTTCTGTTCGATCTCAAAAGCGAGGATCGGATCAAAGTTCAGTTCTGTTCTTTGTGTGTCCTTCACGTGGAATTCTCCGTCTGCGTCAAAGCGCCGCGTCAGATCGAGTTGCTGATGGTGTCGATGATTTCGGAATAGCTGACCTCATCCAGGCCCTGACCGGCCTCGGACGGGAAATGCAGCACGTTGTCCCAGTTTGCGGTGATCGTATTCCAGTACGGCAGGTCCGGCGCATACAAAAGCAGACGCTTTGCGTTCTGATCCATGTACCCCTGCTGGCTCGCGTCGCCCCACCATGCGGTGAGCTCGTTGAAATCGCGAACCATGTATTCACGCGGGTAGGTCGGTTCTTCCGCACCGAAGCCGAGCTCGTGCGTTTCCGCGTCCGTCCAGACGACGATGACCTGTCTGCGCTTGACGCCGGTACCGCCTTCGCACCAGTGCGAGCGGATCGCGTACGCCATTGCTTCGAGTCCGTCCTCGGGATCGTCGCCGCCGCCGACCGCCTTGATCTCACGGATGCAGCGCTCGAACATGTCCTGATCCTGCGGCATCGTGAAGAAGTCCGTCGTCAGCATCGCGTCTTCGCCGTCGTACTTATAATCGCGGAACGCCACGATGCGGATGCGAAGCTGATTGATCGTCTTGCGCTTCTTCGCCATCGCGTCGCTTAGGTCGCCGTGGAAGGACAGCGCATGCCGCTTGACCATGTCCAGAAGCCCGTCCATACTCGCCGTCGCGTCGATCACGAATACGAGGTCTACGTTGTAACTCATCTTGTAATTGCTACCCATAACCCTTTTCTCCTTTAATGCCGATTTTGTATTTTTGTATTTCCGGAACGCGACCGCAGCCGTGTCTTTTCCTTATTTTTTCGCGGTGTAAACGAACGGGGTCAGATCGGGTTCTTCGAGTTCATACTCCTCCGGCTTTTCGCTTCCCTCTCGCACGATTGTCGCCTTGTTTGCGTCGTCGAACGAGAATCGGATCGTATCTCCGTCGGACACGCTCTCACCGATCGTAAAGTACAGTGTCAGGACCGGTTCGTCCTGCTTGAACTGCTTCCCTTCCGTCGAAACGAACGCGCATGTAAGCTTTCCGTCCTGATCTTTGATTATCCAGCTGACCGCCGCGATGCCCAACATCTGGTCACTTAACCGGTACCCCTCGTAGCCAAGCTGATTCGCGTCATATGAAAGCGTGAACGCAATCGAAGAAAGCAGGTCTTTCTCCTTGAGGCCGTCCAGAAACAGATCCACGCGCAGGCAGTCTTTTCCGTTGAACTTCTCCATGATCGCATGCGTTTCCCCGCCTTTGATCTTAAGCCTGAAAGTCTCTTCGGCCGGTTTCGATTCCGGCGCGGGCGTTTCCGTCGGCGCGGGTGATTCCGTTGCAGTCGCATCCGGCGCAGGCGATTCCGGTGCGGGCGATTCCGGTGCGGGCGATTCCGGTGCGGGCGATTCCGGCGCGGGCGATTCCGTCTCGGACGGATCGGCTGTTTCAACGGCAATCGGATCTCCGGAAGGCGCGGACGTTTCCGTATCCTCCGTCCCCTCGGTCGGCTGTTCCGTTTCCTCGGGAACCGGATCCGCAGCGGGCGTCGCACCTTTGCAGGCACGCAGGGCGAACATGCAGCCCAGCACGCATGCCGCGAGCAAAGCGACCGCCGCAAGCACCGCGAAGAGCACGATGAGGCGCTTCTGTTTCGCGATCGTTTTCCGCTGTATCGATACGGATTCTTTCTGTTTTTTGATCGTTTCCGCCTGTGCAGCGATCATGCGCTCCTTTTCCCGAAGAGCATCCTCCTGCCGGGACGCAGGCTGCAAAACCGGCTTCTGCGCGCCGGCAACCGGCACTTCCTGCGGAAAATACCGGATCTTCGATGAAAACTGTGTCTGCGCGCCGCAATACGTGCAAAACTCCTGATTCGCGGAAACGTTCTTTCCGCAGCTTGGACAAATCATCCTGATACTCCTTATCCCGGTTCGGATTTCTCCGTTCCCTGTGTTGGCTGCGACTTTCAGCCGTCAATCGCAAATCCGCATTTACGGACGTGATTTGACGTTTAATTATATCATGCCATACCTTCTTTGTCTATCATAATTCGATATGATCCGGCAATAAAACCATTTTTTGTTTATCTTCCGGTCCGCTGCGGCGCAAGGCCGGATTCTTCCCGCAAAAACCGGTTCGAAACGGGGACTTTCTTATTTACAAATTGCTCGAAATCTGTTAAGCTTACGGTGTGTATTTTGTGCCGAAACGTCTCGGCATAAATGAATCTCTGACGCATTAAGGAGGGGTTTGAATCGTGAGAGACACGTTTCGCGGCGGCGTTCATCCGAACGGTCACAAGGATCTGAGTCGGGAAGCGGCGCTGCGCGTCTTTGACGCAAAAGGAGAAATGGTCTTCCCGCTGGCACAGCACATCGGAAAGCCGGCAAGAGCGGTCGTCAAAAAAGGCGATCCCGTTCTGGTCGGAACCCTTATCGGGGAAGCCGACGGCTTCGTCTCCGCCAACGTCATCTGCTCCTGCTCCGGCACGGTCAAAGCGGTGGAAAAACGCCGCACGATCTCCGGCGCGATGCAGGAGTGCGTCGTGGTGGACAACGACGGGAAGTACACCGAAACCGGCGATATCTTTCATCAGCCGCTTCGGGTCGACAACGTGACCAATGAAGAGATCCTGCGCGCCGTAAAGGACGCGGGCATCATCGGTCTCGGCGGCGCGGGATTCCCGACGCACGTAAAGCTTGCGCCGAAGGATCCGCTTGCGATCAAGTACCTGATCGCAAACGGCGCGGAATGCGAACCGTACATCACCTGCAACGATCAGCTGATGCGCGGCTATGCCGCCGAAATCGTGCAGGGCATGGAGATCGTTCTCCGGCTGTTCCCGAACGCCGAGGGCGTGATCGCGATCGAAAACAACAAGCCCGAAGCGATCGCCGCCATGCAGAAGGCGGTCGAAGGGCACAAGCGCCTCAGAGTGCTGGGACTTCGCACGAAGTACCCGCAGGGCGGCGAGCGCAGTCTGATCAAAGTCATCGCCGGCATCGACTATCCGATCACAAAGCTCCCCGCAGACGTGGGCTGCATCGTCGACAACGTCGGCACGATCTATGCGATCGGACGCGCGGTGCTCTGTCATGAGCCGTTGTTCCGTCACGTGCTGTCGGTCACCGGCGAAGCGATCAAAGAGCCTTCGAACTTCATCGTCCGCGACGGCACGAGTTTTCAGGAGCTCATCGAGGCCGCGGGCGGCATCAAGGAGGGCGTCGAGGCAAAGAAGGTCATTTCCGGCGGCCCGATGATGGGAATCGCCGTCGGCACGACCGAGGTTCCGATCACCAAGACGACCAACGCGATCACCGTTCTGACGGAAGATCCGGTCGAAAAGGCCGATCGCAAAATGACCGCGTGCCTTCATTGCGGACGCTGCACCACGGTCTGCCCGAACGGGCTGATGCCGCAGATGATGGCCGACGCGGTTGCCGCGGGCGACTTTGAGCGGTACGAGAAAAAGCTCTTCGGCCTCGACTGCATTTCCTGCGGTTCCTGCACCTATATCTGTCCGGCGAAGCGTCCGCTGACCCAGACGTTCAAACAGACCAAATCCGAGATCATGGCGCGCAAGCGTGCCGCGCAGCAGGGAGGTAAGAAATGAGTCAGAAACTGAATCTTTCCGCCGGCCCGCACGTACGCGATCGCTGGACGACGCCGTTCATCATGATGATCGTTCTCATCGCGCTGCTTCCCACGGCGGTGATCGGCGTCATCGTAAACTGGATGAACAACGTCGGCGACCCGTGGTACGTTCGTCTGAACGCGCTGTGGATCATCCTCGCGTCGATCGGCTCCGCCGTGCTTTCCGAGCTGGTCTTCTGCCTGATCACCAGACGGAAGATCACGATCTGGGACGGCAGCGCGGCCGTCACCGGTCTGCTCCTTGCGCTGTGCCTTTCGCCGAAAACGCCGGTGATCCTTCCGATCATCGGTTCGGCGTTTGCGATCATCGTCGTTAAATGCTGCTTCGGAGGCTTAGGCAAAAACTTCATCAACCCGGCGCTTGCGGCGCGCTGCTTCCTGCTGCTTTCGTTCAGCAACGGCATGACGAATTACGCGGTCGACGCCGTGACCAACGCCACTCCGGTCGCCGCTCTGAAAGCCGGCAGCATGATCAACGTGACC
>JAFOTD010000064.1 GCA_017388175.1 Clostridia bacterium
AGGACGATCTTATGATGTTCCGCTACCTCATCTATTATAATATTCCCTACACGCTCGTTGCGACGAAGGCGGACAAGATCGCAAAGTCCAAGTGCCGGCAGGAAGCGAACAAGCGTGCCAAGGAGCTCGGCGCGCCGCCGTTCGCGATCCCGTTCTCGTCGGAAACCGGCGAAGGCAAGGCGGAACTTCTGCGCCGTCTCGGTCAGATCTTTCGGGATTGCATGCAGATCGAAAAAGATTCCGAAAAAGAATAAAAAAGGGCTTGACAGGAACGGCTTCTCTTTGCATACTATGCTTTGAAATCTACAGGCGAGGTATTATAAAAAAGTATGCTCAAAAAATGCCCGATTTGTGAACTGAATTATATCCATGCAGGCGAAACCATATGCCGTACCTGCGCGGCGGAGCGTTCAAGAAGAAACCTTCCGAAGGTCGACGACGAGAGCATCATGTGCAGCGAATGCGGCGAGAATCCCGCGCTGCCCGGTCACGATCTCTGTGAGGAGTGCCTGAAGGAGCAGAAGCGCCAGGCGAACCTGGAGATCCTTGCGGACAAGGTCCGCGCCGACGAAGCGGACGATCCGCTCGAAGAGGACATTACCGAAGACGCGTCGGAAGACGATTGAAATTCTATCATCTGATAAATATTTCAGATGACCGGTTTGCGGTTCCCGCCTAAAATCCTGCGTAATTCCGGGCGGCGGGAGCTGAAAGGAGTCAAATCCACCGCACATGTCGCCGGATTTGACGGATTGATTCTTCGTTCTTTCTTCGCATCTTCCGTGCGCGCGTCTGCAACGCGCTTTTGCTGTCCGCCGCAAAACACTGCGCAGGACAATAGAAAGGAAGGTTTTCTTCCTTTTATTTCTTTAACAGGAACCTTCATTGAAAGAGGACCTCTATGCCCCACGTTTATGCCATCGGTGATCTGCATCTGAGTCTGTCCGTTCCGAACAAGGCGATGGACGTATTCGGTGCACACTGGAAGGATCACGCGGCGCGCATCAAAGAGGCGTGGCAGGATACGGTTTCGGAGGAAGATCTCGTTCTGATCCCGGGCGACATCAGCTGGGCGATGTACCTGTCCGACGCGATCGCGGATCTGAACTTTCTCGGCGCGCTCAAAGGCTCCAAACTGATTTTAAGGGGCAATCACGACTACTGGTGGCAAAGTGTAACAAAGGTGCGCACGGCGCTTCCTAATGGCATGTACGCGCTCCAGAATGACGTGTTCCGCTTCGGTGATCTTGCCGTCACTGGCACGCGCGGCTGGACGGTGCCGGAGTCCTCGCATTTCAAGGAGAGCGCCGACCGGAAGCTCTATGACCGTGAATTGATCCGGCTCGATCTTTCATTGCAGGCGCTGCCGAACGGCGTTCGCGCGATCGGCATGCTGCATTTCCCGCCGTTTTCCGAATCCGGCGAGCCGAGTGAATTTGCAAAGCGCTTTGCGGCAGCAGGCGTCACGGACGTCGTCTACGGGCATTTGCACGGCGCGTCGCACCGGTACCTTTATAACGGCACGTCGGACGGCGTGACCTATCATGCGGTCCCAGCGGATTATCTGAACTTCGTGCCGAAAAGAATCCTATGAAAAAAAGCGCCGGTTTCGGCGCTTTTTCATTGGATTGGATCGGTTACACGCGGTCCAGAAGCTCAACCGGCTTGATGAGGATCGCGCAGACCACGATCGCGATGATCGTGTTCGGCAGCATGTAGGCGCCGTTATAAACGATGGAGAACAGCACCGCGCCGGGCGTGGCTACGGACAAGCCGAAGAAATCCGTCGTCGATTCCGCATACTCTGCGTAGATTGTGACGCCGCTGATAAAATGGATCACAAACCGCGCGAAGCAGCCGATCAGTGCGGACACGGGCAGCATGCCCTTTTTGTTTTTCAGCAAGCCTGCAAAACCGACAAAGGCGTATGCGACCGAGTAGTCAAGGAGCATGCTCTGCCAGTTGACCGCCGTGCCGCCAGCCAGGAAGAACTTGAGCGTGCCGAACGCAAGACCGGCTAACAACCCCTGCAGCAGTCCCCAACGGTACGCAAACACGATCAGCGGGATCATAACAAAATCGATCGATCCGCCGAGCGCCGCCACCGGGATCTTCAGATAGCTCAGCACAAGCGCAAGCGCGACCGCAATGCCGCCTTCCGCCAGCATGCGGATGGGTGTTCTTTTTGTTTTTTTCTGTTCCATATTCCTGTCCTCCGAAAAAAATGATGCCGCCCCGGTCGGGACAGCATCCGAAAAGCTTATGGTTACGCTTCCTTCGATGGCATGACCCAACAGGTTCCAAGGGTGCTTCTCAGCCGAAGGTCGTTCGGCGCCCCTGCGTCGGGTCTACTATAGCAAAAAAAACGTCGCTCGTCAAGGGTCGTTCGTGAAAATGGTAAAGTCGCGCATCCGCACACGCACGATGCCGATGATATCCTCGGGTCCCAGACACCCGATCGTTTCCTTCCGGCTGTCCTCGCCGTAGTTCCGGTCATCCGAAAGCACGAACACCTTGCCCTCCGGCACCTTCGTTTCCGGAAAATCGATCGGATCCGTCGCAGAGTATCGCCGCTCGTCCAGTCCGTACTTGCCGTCGATGATCAGCACGCCGTTCTTCGACTCGACCGTTTCCCCGCCGAGCGCGATCACGCGTTTGATGAGAAGCGCATTCGTTTCCGGATCGCGGTACACGACCATGTCCCCGCGCCGAAATTCATAGAAATGCCGGTACAGCCGGTCATAAAAGACCGTATCGCCTTCAACGAGCGTCGGTTCCATGGATGCGTCCGCAATGTATACCGGCGAAAACCACAGAAACAGTACGCCGAACACGATCGCAAGCCCGATGAGACCCGCAAAGATCCAGCCTAAAACGCTCTGTGCGCGATGTTCGTTTCGATACCGTTCGGTGCGTGTATTCATAGTCAGATGAGATGCGCGTTTTTGAAGGGATAAATGACCATGCGGACCTTGCCGACCACGCGGTACAGCGGGATCGATCCGACCGTGTCATAGCGCGAATCGCGGCTGACCGCACGATTGTCGCCAAGCACATAGACACAGCCCTCCGGGATCGTCTGCGGACGGATGAACTGTCCGCCGATACGTTCCGGTGTGAGATACGGTTCCTCGATCCGTTCGCCGTTCACATACAAGACGCCGTCGACCGTTTCGATCGTGTCCCCTGCGACCGCGACCACGCGCTTGACGCGCGTTGCATAAGGAAGTTCCTGCGAAGTATAGTAGTCATCCGGATAGTAACACAGGACGATATCCCCGCGCGCAGGCTTCTGAAATGTGTACGCCGTGCGGTCGACCAGCATGACCTGACCGTCCACGAGCGTATCGAGCATGGAACGTCCGTCCACGCGTACCGGGTCGATGAGCACGGTACGTACCGCGAACATGATCAGTACGATCATAATAAGGTACAGACCGAAATCCAGCGCGCGCCAAAGAACGCCTCCCTCCATGGATTCGTTGCGCTTTTCCGCTTCGCGCCGCATTCTTCCGACGGTCATCTTTGTGACGCTCTTCCGGTCGATCAATCTTTTTTCCATTTACTCCGTTTCTTTCTCCATGATTTTCTTCGCCGCCTTCATAAATGCAAGACGGTCGAGCATGACGACGCGCCCGCATTCCCGGCATCTGATCTTCACATCCGCGCCGGTACGGATCACCGTCCAGAGATCGTTCCCGCAGGCATGCGGCTTCTTCATGCGCACCGTATCCCCAAGCGAAAAGGTTTCGATCATGTTTCTTCCCCTTTATAGCGGATGTAGCGGTCCGCCGCCTCCGCGATCTGCGCCGCCTTTTCCTCGTGCATCCAGTGTCCCGTGTTGCGGATGCTGTGGTACACACTTTCCGGCAGCATTTCCCGCAGCTCGAAAAGCCGTTTGATCGGCTGCATCCTATCCTCGTCGCCCCAGATGATGAAAAACTCGCGTCCGGCTCTTTTGATCGCGTCGAGCGCGTATTCCTCGTCGAAATTGCGGATCGCGTACATGATCGCCTGCCGCGACGCGTGATCGTCGCAAGTTTTATAGTACTGATCGATCACCGTATCCGTGCAGACCGTTCCGTCGTAATAGAACAGCGGCATATACTGCTGAAAATCCTTTTTGCTGTACAGCTCGCGGAAGAAAACGCCGAACGGACCTTCAAGCCTGCGGATCTTTTTCGGCATTTTGTCCGTGATCCCGCCGGGCGTCAGCGCAATGACCTTCATGAACCGGTCCGGATATTTCACTGCGGCGTACATCGTATAGACCGCGCCTATCGTGACGCCGAGTGCGTGCGTTTTTTTGACGCCCAGTGCGTCGAGACACTTTATGAGCACGTCCGCCGTTTCATCCATTGAATAGTTGAAGGAAAGAGGCCGGTCGGAATGCCCGAAGCCCAACAGGTCGATCGCAATTACGCAGTAACTTTCCGCAAGCATCGGCATGAGCTCGCGCCAGGTGTAGATCGACTGCCCGACCGAATGCACGAGCAGGAGCGGTTCCCCGCTGCCCATCGTGAGGTAGTGGACGCGGCAGGGTTCCGGCTTCGGATGCGCGCCGGGAAAGCCCGGAAGCTCTATGGTGATATAGTCGCCGATCAGATCGGAATTGACGATCGGCTTGAATTTCTGTTTCATGATACACCTCTTTTACCATCTCGATTATACCGCCATGCCCTTCGCGTTGCAAGGATACGGCGGAAAACTTTTCTTTTCGGACATATTTCTGTTGCAAAAAGATCGCTTTTCCCTGTTATCATGTGTCAAAAAGGCGATGAATTTGCGCAATGTGTCTTTTTTTATGCAGCAGTTTTTTCTTGCGCATTCGCGTCATAAACGGTGCACCCCCGCGCCGATTCCGGATAATCCGTCAATTCCGGATGCACCTTTGCTGCCGATCCGGGAAAAGGGGACTTTTCAAGCGCCGAAAATTCTGTTATGATATTAGAGGTAGAAAAGCGCTGAAAGTGCTATTTTCCTGATAAACGATTGGGGTAAACGATGGAAGATTTGAAAAAGATATGGTTTGACGCGAGAGAGATCATCCGCCCGCAGATTTCGCCGGTGACGTTCCACCGCTGGATCGATTCACTCGATCCGGTCACCGTGAAAAACGGCGTGCTGGTTTTGGAAGCGACGAACGAGGTCGTAAAAAATACAGTCACGGAGTATTATTTTGAGCATATTCGGTCCGCCGTGCAGAAAGCGGAACCGGATGTGGTAGGCGTGCTTTTGATTCTGCCTCCGCAACGGAAAGATTTCATCGAAACGGCATCAGAAGAGGTTCCTTTGAACTCTCTGATGCTGAACCCAGAATACACATTTGAAACCTTCGTCGTCGGCAAATCGAACAACTTTGCGCATGCGGCGTCGCTTGCGGTCGTCGAAGCGCCCGGCAAAGCGTATAACCCGCTGTTCCTGTACGGCGGCGTGGGACTCGGCAAAACGCATCTGATGCACGCGATCGGACATGCCGTCAGGGAAATGAATCCCGCAGCGCGTATCGTGTACGTCACGAGCGAAATGTTCACCAACGACATGATCGAGGCGGTCCGCGCCGGCAAAAATGTAGAGTTTCGGCAGCGATACCGCAACGTGGACCTTCTGATGATCGACGATATTCAGTTTATCGCGGGCAAACAGGCGGTGCAGGAGGAGTTTTTCAATACATTCAACACGCTGCATAACGCGGGTAAACAGATTGTGATCAGCTCGGACCGTCCGCCGAAGGAGATCAAAGCGTTGGAAGAGCGTCTTTCCTCGCGCTTTGAATGGGGTTTGGTTGCGGACATTCAGGCGCCGGACCTGGAAACGCGTACCGCAATTTTACGGAACCGCGCGCAGAACCGGAATGTTGAGATCTCCGACGACATCATCAATTTTATTGCGGAAAACATCGTTGACAACATCCGGAAGCTGGAAGGCAGCTTAAATCGCGTCATTGCATATGCAAAGCTCAAGCGGCTGCCGATCACAATGAACCTTGCAAAGGAAGCAATGAAAGACATTCTGCCGCAGAAGCAGGATATCGTTGTGACGCCGGACCGCATCAAGGAAACGGTTGCGGAGTATTATTCGATCCAGCTTGAAAGCCTGATGTCGCAGCGGCGTGATAAAGAAGTTGTGATTCCGCGGCAGATCGCCATGTACTTCTGCCATACGCTTTTAAGCCTGCCTTATAAGCGGATCGCAACGCTGTTCGACCGTGACGATCATACAACAGCGATCTCGGCGTGTAAAAAAATTGCACAGATGATCGACGACGATCCGGGATTTAAAGATACGATAGAAAGCATTCAGACGCGCATTAAGGAAGGATAGTTTTGGTTTTCCACAGACAGTGGAATATGTAAGTGGATGTTTTTAGGATAATGGGGACGGCGTGGATAACGTGGAAAAAAAGGAGAATCTTCCACAGAAAGCGCACACCGCAGCCCACAGTAAAATTGACGAACGCATGCGGAGCGAACGGGTTTTCCCTCTTCTCCACACAACCTACGACTGCGACTGCTGTAAAAAGAATTAAGGATACCGATCAATAGACAAAGAAATGGTGGATAACCGCCGGAAAGGAAACAAAGGAACCGATATGAAATTTATGATGCAAACCGAAGACCTCTGCGCAGGCGTTCTCTCCGTTATTAAAGCGCTGCCCGTGCGTTCGGCAATGCCGGCGCTCGAAGGCGTGCTGATCGAAGCGACCAACGAAGGATTGAGACTGACCTGTTCGGATCTGATGTTTCAAAAGGAATGCGTGCTTCCGGCAACCGTGGAAGAAGAGGGAAAGTGCGTATTAAAAGGAAAGTTTTTGGCGGAAATTCTTCGAAAAATGCCGAACGAACCGCTCGTTGCGGAACAGGAAGGCATGATTTTAAAGATCAAAAGCGGCAGAGTCAAGCAAAGACTGCAGTGCGTTGAGTTCGACGAGTTTCCGATCATGCGCGCAAAGGGCGACGTGGTGGATCTGAAAGTGAAAGCGGATCAGCTGAAAAGCATGATCGATCACACAGTTTTTGCTGTTTCCATGGACGATTCCAGACCAGTTCTGACCGGCGCGCTGATCGAAGCGAACGCGGATATGCTGACCTTTGTTGCGACAGACTCCTTCCAGTTCGCAATGACGAACCTGCACACCGAAAACGCCGGCGTTGAAGCGCGGACGATCGTGCAGGGAAAGGTTCTAACAGAGATTGCAAAGATGGCGGAAGAGACGGAACAGGATGTTACGATCTCCATCACCAAAACGCACCTTACCGTTGAAGTCAACGAAACGCGTCTGACCGCGCGTCTTTTGGACGGCAATTACATTGATTACAAGCGCATCATTCCGAAGGAGTGCAAAACACGCGTGCTTGTGAACACGCAGGACCTTTATACCATGACCGATCGCGCACAGCTGATCGCCAGAGAGGGCAACAACAGCGTGATGCTGCATTTCGAAGGCGACATGCTCACCATGAGTGCGGAGAGCTTTGTAGGCCGCGGCGAGGACACGATGGAGGTCAGCATCGTCGGCGACCCGATTGATATTGCATTCAATCCCAAGTATATCCTGAACATCCTGAAAAACATCTCGGACGAAACGGTCTATATCGAATTCAACAGCCCGATCAGTCCGTGCGTGATCCGGCCGGTACAGGGTGACGCTTATCTCTATCTGATTGTTCCGATGCGTGTTTATTAATAGATACGGCAATCATACATCCCAAAGGCGGTGCATCTCCGCCTTTTTTCATCAGATCTGTTCCAGCAACACAAAAGAAATGTGGATAACTCAGTGGATAAGGTGGAAAAGAAGAGTGGATAATATGTCAAAATTGTGAACATATCAACCGGATCGGTTTATATAATATTAGAATAAATTATTTCTTTTTTGGTAATCAGACAGATCTTTTATTCTGTGTTTTATTGTTAGGAACAGCAGTAAACTCCGTTCTTTTTCATTGACAGACGGCGTCTTTGACCGTTACAATCATAATGAACAACAATGCAGGAGGCATGGTATGGAACGTTTTTCGGAGCTTTTAAAGGGTAAGCTTGCTTTTGGATGTATGCGCATGCAGCTCGATGCAAACGGTGAGGTGGACCTCGATAATTTCCGTGAGATGGTGGATTGCTATCTTGCGGCGGGCTTCAACTATTTTGATACGGCGCATGTATATTACGACGGCAAGAGTGAGATCGCGTTGCGGGAGGGATTAACCAGTCGTTATCCGCGTGAAATGTACGTTCTCACAAACAAGCTTACCTCGAGCTGCTATGAGAAGGAAGAGGATATTCTTCCTTTGTTTGAAACGCAATTAAAGAATTGCGGTGTAGAATACTTCGATTTTTATCTGATTCACGCAGTATCTCAGGGAAACTATCCGAAATACACCGACTGTTGTGCATTCGAGATCGCGCAGAAACTGAAAAAGCAGGGTAAGGTAAAGCACGTCGGCATGTCGTTCCATGATTCGCCGGAGTTTCTGGATCGCGTACTCAATGAGCATCCGGAGCTTGAGATCGTGCAGATTCAGTATAATTATCTGGACCTCGACGATCCGAACGTACAGTCGCAGGGCTGCATGGACGTCTTGAAGAAGCACGACAAGCCTGTGCTCGTGATGGAGCCGATCAAAGGCGGCGGGCTGGTTTTTTTGCCGGATGCTGCGCTTGAAAAGTTTTCGGTGATGAACGAAGGCTCTCCTGCGGAGATCGCGCTGCGGTTTGTAGCGGAGCAGGAACAGGTCGTGATGATCCTCTCCGGCATGAACAATGTGGAACAGATGAAAGAGAACATCACGTTTATGATGGATCCGAAACCGCTGTCCTCCGATGCGCATCAGGCGATCAAAGAGGTCCGTGAGATGATGCATGCACTGAAGCTTGTCGAATGCACCGGCTGCCGCTACTGCACGGACGGCTGTCCGATGGAGATCAATATTCCCGGCGTGTTCCGCTGTGTAAATGATAAGATCAAGTTTCCGAACCGTCCCGGCAGCCACTACGGCTGGGCGACCCGCAAAGGCGGCAAGGCGTCGGACTGCATCGAATGCGGTCAGTGCGAGGAAATCTGTCCGCAGCATCTTCCGATCCGCGCGCTTTTAAAGCAGGCCGCCGAGCAGTTTGAATCATAAATGAAAGAGCCCTTCGGAGGAGGTTTGTCAAGGGGGGTATTTCAAACGAAGAACGGAGAAGGTATTCAATCCTTCTCCGTTAGTCTAATTATAGGGTCTGTTTTAGTAAATACAATCTATTTTACATAAAGCAGACTAATAAAACAATAACCGCCGTAAACAATAATATTTGGACCATGATCGATACTAAACAACCGCCTCCAGTGGCTATTCGTCGTGCCTTGTTACGACGACCTTGCTTTGTTGTAGGAATACCAGTTGTCTTTGCAACTTTTCTTTTCACATCAGTCACACCGGTCAAACGTTTCATGCTGAACCCGTATGTTTTTCTTCGAGCCATATTGTTTACTCCTCTTTTGTTTCTTCTTGATTATTCTCCGTTGGTGGAAGATTATCACGCTTATTAATCTCCTCCATTAAACCCGCCGTAATGATGCCGGAAGGAAGTGCAATAATCGCAATACCGAAGACAGAAGAAACCATAGTTACAATTCTACCGATCGTTGTCACCGGATAAATGTCACCGTATCCCATCGTCGTTAATGAAACCGTTGCCCAATATATAGCATCAAAAAACGTATCGAAAGTATCGGGTTCCGCATTAAAAATCACCAGTGCAGAAATCATCACATAGGCAGCAGCGAGGAATCCTACCGTAATCAACGGCTTTTTTGAATTCCTAAATACATTTTTGATTAGGTGAATACTCTTCGAATATCGAACAGCTTTGAAAATGCGGAATACCCTAAACGTTCTAAACAGACGAAAAACTTTCAGCAGACGGAAACTGCCGCTGATAATGTTCAAAGAGGGAAGAATACAAAGTAAATCAATTAATGCCATTGGCGTGATCGGATAGAGAATAAATGAGAGCTTACCTTTGTTTAATTTATAGTCAGCAGTTAAAATGCGTAAAAGATAATCAACGATAAAAATAATAACTGCGATTTTGTCAATGATTACAAAGACAGATAGTTCCTCCTTAAACGCTAGAGGAATAATACTCACAATTATAGTAATCATCATAAAGATGTCATAGATATTGCTAACTCGATCGGATTCTTTTGCCGACTCAATAATCTCAAATAATCTCTTCCTAAATCTCATTTTTATTATCCTTTGATGGCTTTTATCGACAGGAAAATATTAACATAAAATCATTAATAATGCAATTATTCTATCATATTACGCGAAAACTATATATGAAAAGAATCGTTTCGGTGAAAAAACTCTTCCATGAAAAGAGATTATGACACAGGCAGGTAACTGCGTCGCACAGAATAGCAAGCAGGACATTTGTGTTCCAAATGTCAAAAGCCGAGGTCGAATTGCCTCGGCTTTGTGCTTCAAGGGACACCCTTGCCCCCGTTCTTGTTAGGTTCACGCTATGCTTTCCAGTCGACTGGAACAAGAAGGCGAAAGCAGAAAGCGCACGTCCCGACGCAGGAGGGTACCACCGCCGTAAGGTGGTGAGTAAGTGCGCCCTTAACGAAAAAGGCTTCCCCTTCGAGGGGAAGCTGTCACCGCAGGTGACTGATGAGGTGGACACGCAAAAAGCGACAGCTTTTGCGGATGATTCATTTCGCTTGCGCTGACACCTCATTCGCCTTCGCTCACGCTACGGCACCTTCCCCTCAAGGGGAAGGCTTTTTCTTCGGCGAGGTTTGAAAACACCCTTTACGGAATCGCTCTTCGCCGTCCTTTTTCGTTTCAGGATCAGTTGTCTTTGATTTTCGCCGTAAGCGCGGAGAGATCGGCGAAGGAACCGTCGCCTGCGGGCTCGCCGAAGACGAGCATATCCACGATCGGCCGGCCTTCCACGCCGCCCTGCACCGTCGGATGGTTGATGACCTCGCCCATAAAGACCAGAACCGCGCTGACGCCGCCGTCGAGGTTAAAGGCTTCCTTGACGCCGAGCGATTTCATCATGTTGACCATCATATAACCGTTCATGCCCTGCGCGTCCTTGCCGCGGTTGTCGCAGGTGACGATCACGTAATGTCCCGGCTCGTAATAGCCGAGCATGTTGCGCGCCTTAAAGCCCATGCCGCTGTACTTCGTCGCGTCGGGGCCTTCTTCATAGTCGCGGAGGATGATCGGGCCGAACTGCCAGCCGTACCATGCGCCGTTCTCGATTTCCGTATTGACGTTGAACTTATCCTTGCCGAGCCGGAAGGTCTTTAAAGAACCGTCCTTATAGATTATGCCGATTGCGCCGGAGTTCCAGCCTTTGTCGGCGCGCTGCTTGCTGAGGAGCTTGCCTTCGGACAGAACGAGGCCGAGATTATAGCTGCCGTTGACCGCGAGAACCGCGTTTTCACGGCGCGCAAGCACGTCGCCTTCTTCACTGCCGCTGTTGAAATTTCCTCTTGCGTAAGCCGTCCGGAATGCTTCCAGATTGCGCACCCAGATATCGACGACGTAATAGGTTTCGTTCAGCTCGCGGCCGTTATGATCCGGAAGCTTTTCCTGATGTACCGTGATCGCGATGCGGAGCTCGTCGCTCTGATAGCTGTAATCCGCGTCGACGCCGGTGTCGTAGTCCGGGAAATGCACGGCGACGTCGCCTTCCTTCGGCGCACGGGTCGGTTCGGGCGTTTCTTCCGGCACGGCGATCGGTTCCTCGGTCGGGGGAACGGTCGCTTCCGCAATTTCGGAAACGTCCGGCGTTTCGATCGCAACCACGATTTCCGGCTCTTCGCTTGCCGTCTGATCGGCGGGGACCGTCGCGGGCTGCTGCGCGTCGCCGCCGCATGCAATCATCGGGAACAAAAGCAAAACCGCAAGACACAGGCAATAAATCGTTTTTTTCATACAAAAACCTCCGTAATCCGGAACGAAATAATGATATCTCTTATATTGTACCGTTTCAATGGGGCGCATGCAAGCGCGGTGCAAAAGAATTCAGAAAATGTTGATATTTCTGGTTTTGGATAAAACCGGCACGCATACGCCGCGGAGCGATTATCGCCCCGGCAGCCTGCGGTAGGATTCGGACGCGTGCCTTGCAAAATCCCAGACGCTCTGCACGGCGGGCGACATGGCGTGCAGCTTGTAGCGCAGCATGCATACGTCGCGCGTCATGGGCACGTCGGAGAACGGGATCAGCCGGAGATTGAAATTGTCGAGGATCGGAAGCCTGGGCATAATGGCAACGCCGGCGCCGGTCGTGACGGAAGCGGCAATCGAACTGTATTCGTCCGCTTCGAACACAATATTCGGCGAAAACGACGCTTTCTTGAACTTGTCGGCAAGCTCACGGTAGATGATCGCGTCGTGCGTGATCGAAATAAACTGTTCGCTGCCGATCTCCGCGAGCGTGACGGAAGCGCGGTTCGCGAGCGGATGCGACGCGGGCACCGCGAGATACAGCTCCTGGCTCGCAACGGGCAGGTATTCGACCGAGTCGATATCGGGCTTGCCCGCGATCAGAAGATCCAGAGATCCGTTCAGAAGCTGTTCGATGAGCCCGCCCGCCATGCCCTGATGGAAGCGGAACGCGGTCTGACGGCTGCCGAGGTGCGCATAGAACCGGTCGACAAACGACGGCAGCACCGAAAAGCTGACGCTGTAAATATACCCGAGATTGATGATGCCCGCGTCCGGCGCATGCAGCTCCTTTAATCGCTCCTGCCCTTTCGAAAGCTCGGAAAGCGCGCGTTTTGCGTAGGGTAAAAACTCCGCGCCGTACCGGGTCAGAGCGATCTGTTTGCCCTGCTTTTCAAAGAGCGGCATGTTGAGCTCCTTTTCAAGCTTTGAAAGCGCGTAGGAAAGGCTCGGCTGCGAGATATACAGCAGCGCCGCAGCACGGGTGTAGTGCAAAACCTCCGCGGTCACACAGAAGTATCGAAGCTGCTGCAGCGTCATGATCCCACCTCCCAAAGCGATCCGGACAGCGTCCGCCATGCGTCGATGAGATATGCGAGTGCCAGCACGTCCGCGCCGCCGCCGGGGGAGAGGTTGCGTTCGATCAGCTCCTTGTCAAGCGCGTCGAGCGCCGCGATCCGCTCGCTTTCGGGAAGAAAAGCGATGCGCTTCGCTTCGGACTGTACGAACCGAAGCCCCGCTTCGCCGCCGCGATGCAGAAGGTTCGTATCGCGCAGCACGATCAGCACGTCATTGAGCGCCAAAGCGCCGGGGTTTTCGGCATCCCGATGCGCCCTCAGCCGATCCGCGCAGTAGCGCGCGTGGAAGAACCCGTCCGCCGCCTCGCCGACCGCGCCGCTTGCGCCGTATTTTGCGTAGACCGCCGCGCCGTTCGTGCCTTGCTCCGACAGCGCGTTCCGCAATCTTTGCGCCGCGTCCGTCCTTGCGAGCGCGGACGCGTATCCGATCGCGTCCCCGCCGAACGACAGCGCCTTTCCCATGCCGTAAAGCAGCAGGCCCATCGAATAGATCGCGCCCTTATGCGTGTTCACGCCGTTCGTGGCGGCAAACATTGCGCGTTCGGCACGCTGTCCCGCTTCCTTCAGCGGCGCCATGCCCGCGTCGGAAAGCCCCAGCAGCACGGCGGTTTTAAAGTACGGTACGAGCGCCGCCGCGCTTTTTAAAAACAGCGGTACGTCCATATCCGCGTGCGCGCCGCTGTTGTTGCGGTCGACCAGACCCGGCTTCGGCGTCGTGTAAAGTTCCTGTTCCAACGCCGCGTGCGCCGTCGAAGCGAGCGTATCGGCACAGCATTCGTCCAGCAGCGTGCAGGTTGCAGCTTTCACGGCGTCCAGTCCGTGCGCACGGCTTCTGGCGCAGTCCGCCGCCGGTCCGCCGCAGATCAGACATTTGCGCGGAGTCCCGCGGGACAGCTTTTCGCCGCTTGCGTTCAGCACGTCAAAGTCGAACAGCCGCGCCCACGGCGCCGTGTCCTCGAGCCGTTCCAGCACCGCCTTGACCCGCGCCGCATCCGCGCGCAGCAGGATCAGCGCTTCGGTGCCGGTGACGGCGTCCGTAACGGTGGTGAAAAGCTGCCGAAAGCCGAGCGCGTCGAACGCGCGCATGCCCTGATCGAATAAAAACCGCGTCTTTGCGGTGCGTTTGACGTCGCCCGCGACGTTCAGGGAAAACGAAACCAGACAGTCGCTGCTGCCGGCTGTTTTCAGAATTGCGTGTTGCGCCTGCGCGCGGCGTTCGCGCGCGTCAAGCATTTCGGAAAGCGTGACGGAGGATGGCTGCATACGTGGTCTCCGGTACGAGTTCTTTGGTTTCTTCGATTCTGCCTTCTTCGATCAGCTTCCGGACGCGGCTCGCGCTGATGGCGCAAAGGCGCGGGATTTCAATCAGCGCAATGCCGCTTTCGGGCAGAAGCGCCTTCATGCGCTCGTTGTAGGCGCGGGTGGTGGGAGAAAACGGCTCTTCGCCGACGAAGCGCTTTTTGATGTGCAGCGCGGGCGCGATCCGCTTTCGGAACAGCTCGATATCGAGGTCTGCCTTCACCTGATCGGCATGCTGCTCGTCGCGGATAAAGTAGGCGGGGAAGGTCTCGCGCGAAACGAGATATTCCTCCGTATGCACGACGTGGCAGTTCAAAAGATGCGCCGTGCCCGCCTTCAGCATGTCGAAGCGTTCGTCCGGCGAAAACGTCGAGCCCGGCTCGGAAACGGAAAACACGTACAGCGCGTCGCAGTGCGCGGCCGCGTATTCGCAAAGGTGCAGATGCCCGCGGGTAAACGGGTCGCCGTTCATGACGATCGCGCCGCATTCTCCCTCATAGCGCGGCAGGGAGGCAAGATAGTCGGAAAAACCGTTCCTTCGGTCCTCCATCAAAACGGCGTCCTTCGTCTCAACGATCGGAAAAAAACCCATTGAGCCGAACATGGCGGCGTTTTTCGGTTTGGTGCAGATGAACAGCCGCCTGATCTTTTGCCGCGCCGCCTCGTTCAGGAGTTCCGAAAGCACCGCCGCAAAGACGCCTTCCCCTTCGAGCTCGGGGGAAACGGCAAATTGTTTCAGCGTGTGTCCCGCGCGCGCGCCGCAGGCAACGACGTTGAAATCGTCGTCCGTCATCAGCGCGATCACGTCCGCGTCGCCCTCGTCGCGAAGGTTCGCAGAGGATAGAAAATCTTTATAACGTGCCGCCATGCGCTTCGACAGCGGCGGATAAAACAGGGAAACGTCCATTTCTGCCTCCGGCATCCGGCGAAAAATCGGCCGTATGCTCGTTGAAAAGTGCGGAAAACGGGGAAAAGCCGCGATTTCACAAGCGTGAAACCGAACAGACGCCGCGCGTTTTCGCCTCACTCAGTATAGCAGATATGATATAGGGAACGCAAGAGAAAAAATAAAATGATAGAGAACGTCTATGAAAAATTATAAAAATACTATTTGAAATTATACAATCGCGATCCTATAATGAGAGGTAGAAACGGCATATTGGTTTGCCGTATCGCGACATTGAAAACATGGGAGGAAACAGAAAACGATGATCCAGTATCACGCACAGGGCATGCTGTGGAAGAACGGCGCGCCGGTCCTTGCGCCGGAAGGCATCGACAAGGAAAGAGGACGCGAGCGCACGATCGCTTATCAGATCATGGAAGCGCACAGCGAATCGAATCACGACGGCGTCATGCACATCCATTTCGACGCGCTGGTTTCGCACGACATCACCTACGTCGGCATCATTCAGACGGCGCGCGCCAGCGGCTTAAAGGAATTCCCGATTCCGTACGCCATGACCAACTGCCACAACAGCCTTTGCGCGGTCGGCGGCACGATCAACGAGGACGACCACGTATTCGGCCTTTCGGCGGCGAAGAAGTACGGCGGTATCTACGTTCCGGCAAACCAGAGCGTCATCCATTCGTATGCGCGTGAAGAGCTTGTCACCTGCGGCAACATGATCCTCGGTTCCGACAGCCACACGCGTTACGGCGCGCTCGGCACGATGGGCGTCGGCGAAGGCGGTCCGGAGCTCGTCAAGCAGCTTCTCAAAAATACCTATGACGTAAAGCCCCCGGAAGTCGTGCTGTGCTATCTGACCGGCGCGCCCAAGAAGGGCGTCGGCCCGCACGACGTGGCGCTCGCGCTCGTCAAGGCGACGTTCGCGGAAGGTCTCGTGAAGAACAAGGTTCTCGAGTTCGCCGGCCCGGGTCTTAAGAACCTCCCGTTCGATTTCCGCAGCGGCATCGACGTTATGACGACCGAGACGACCTGCCTGTCCTCCATCTGGGCGACCGATGAGGAGATCAAGAACTACTACGACATCCACAAGCGTCCGGAAGCGTACGAAAAGCTCGAGCCGGCAGAGGGCGCGTACTACGACGCGATGATCACCATCGAGCTCGACAAGGTCGAATCCATGATCGCGCTGCCGTTCCATCCGTCCAATGCGTACACGATCCACGAGTTCCTTGAGAACGCGGACGAGATCCTCGCAAAGGTCGAGGCGGAAGCGGCGAAGAAGTTCCCGAAGGCGCATCTTGATCTCAGATCCAAGATCAGCGAAAAGGGCGTTTTAGCGGATCAGGGCATCATCGCGGGCTGCTCCGGCGGTCTCTTCGACAACATCGTGGAAGCCGCGGACATCTTAAAGGGCGGCAGCACCGGCAACGGCTACTTCTCCCTCTCGGTGTATCCGACGAGCATTCCGACCTCGCTTGCGCTGACCAGAAACGGCAAGACCGAAGCGCTTTTGGAAGCGGGCGCGGTTATCAAGCCGTCGTTCTGCGGTCCTTGCTTCGGCGCGGGCGACGTTCCGGCAAACAACGGGCTTTCGCTCCGTCACACCACGCGCAACTTCCCGAACCGCGAAGGCAGTAAGCCCGGCGAAGGACAGATTTCCGCCGTCGCGCTGATGGATTCCCGTTCCATCGCGGCGACCGCGGCAAACGGCGGCTACATCACCGCCGCGACCGACGTCGATTACGTGACCGAGCATATCCCGTACGAATTCGACGACTCCGTCTACGCAAAGCGCTGCTACAACGGCTTTGCCCACGCGCATCCCGAAGAGGAGCTGATCTTAGGGCCCAACATCACCGACTGGCCGAAGATGTATCCTTTGACCGACAACCTGCTCGTGGAGCTTGCGGCGGTCATCCGCGACCCGGTCACCACGACCGATGAGCTGATCCCGTCCGGCGAAACGTCCTCGTACCGCTCCAACCCGCTCCGCCTTTCCGAGTTCGCGCTTTCGCGCAGAGTGCCTGAGTACGTCGGCCGTTCCAAGGCGATCGCAAAGGACGAGGCTGCGCGCCGCGAAGGGCAGAAGCCCGAAAAGCTCGTGAAGGTGCTTTCCAAAGTCGGCAATGCGGACGAGCTTCTGAAGAACACCCAGTTCGGCTCCTGCGTGTTTGCCAACAAGCCCGGCGACGGCTCCGCGCGCGAACAGGCGGCGTCCTGCCAGAAGGTGCTCGGCGGCTTTGCGAACATCTGCTATGAATACGCGACCAAGCGCTATCGCAGTAACTGCATCAACTGGGGCATCGTGCCGTTCACGCTCAAAGAGGGCGACGCGTTCCCGTATGAGGACGGCGACTTCGTGTTCGTGCCCGGCGTCCGTGAAGCGATCGCGACCGGCAGGGAGGAGATCCCCGCAAAGGCGATCAAAAAGGACGGCACGGTCGAAGACCTCACGCTGTACGTGAAGGGCCTCACCGAGGACGAGAAGACGATCATCCTCGAAGGGTGTCTCATGAACTACTACGCCGCGCAGAACAAGTAAAAAACATGTGAGGCTGCCGTCAAGCTGACAATCCCTCCGGGTTCGCTTCGCTCACCCACCTCCCTTTGCACAAGGGAGGCGACGCGCGAATCCAAAAGCCCCCCTTGTGCAAAGGGGGGTGTCGCCGCACAGCGTAGCTGCAGGCGACGGGGGGATTGTTCACGAAGATAACATATAGGAATGATCAGATTATTTCAGGAGGAACTTATGGAAAAGATCAGAATGACCACCCCGCTCGTCGAGATGGACGGCGACGAAATGACCAGAATCATCTGGAAGATGATCAAGGACGAGCTGCTGCTCCCGTTTATCGACCTGAAGACCGAATACTATGACCTCGGACTGCCGATGCGCGATCAGACGAACGATCAGATCACCAAGGACGCGGGCAACGCGATCAAAAAGTACGGCGTCGGCGTCAAGTGCGCCACGATCACGCCGAACGCGCAGCGCATGACGGAGTACAACCTGCACGAGATGTGGAAGAGCCCGAACGGCACGATCCGTGCGATCCTCGACGGCACCGTGTTCCGCGCGCCGATCATCATCGACAGCA
>JAFOTD010000007.1 GCA_017388175.1 Clostridia bacterium
ATCAACGGCAACTGCGGGTTAAGCGCCGCGCCGGTTTTCGGCGCGCATGCCGGAGACGTCGCGTCGTATCTATACCCGATCACGGGCGATCTCGGCAATATTCCGGCCGAATCGCTTGCGGACTATCTGAACGCGCTGAAAAATCATCCGCTGCCGTTGCATGCGGGCATGCTCATAGGTCTCGGCACGGTGCGCGCAAACGTCGCGGGGTTTTCCAAGGACCTTTCAGACGAAGATTACCGCGCGATCCACGCGCTGCTTGAACGGACGCTCGGTGAAGGCGCGCTCGGCGTCTCGCTGGGACTCGGCTACGCGCCGGAGTGCTTTTTCGATACGGCGGGGCTGATCCGCGCGCTTGCGCCGATCCGCGATACAAACCTGACACTGTCGGTGCATATGCGCTCGGAATCCATGAATCTGCTTCCGTCGATCGACGAGGCGCTTGCGATCGGAAAGGCGCTGAAGGTTCCCCTGCAGATCAGCCATCTGAAGGCGGTGGGAAAAGCACGGTGGGGGACGCTCGTTTACGAAGCGCTCGAACAGATCCGCCGCGCGTGCGAAGAGGGGATGGACGTGCAATGCGACGCGTATCCGTATACCGCGGGCAGCACACAGCTTCTTCACGTGCTGCCGCCGGAATTTCTTGGAGGCGGCACGGACGCGATCGCGAGGCGGCTCATCGACCCGGACGCGCAGAAGACGTTGAAAGAGCGGCTTGATTACGGCACGGATTTTGACAACTACGCAAAGCTGATCGGCTGGGAGAACATTGAGATCGCCTCGGTGCGGCTTCCTTCTGATCAATGTTTCGTCGGAAAAACGGTCGCCGAGGCGGCGGGGAATGCGGAGCCGTGGCGGTTTACGGCCGAGCTTCTTTCGCGCAACGCCTGCGCGGTCACGATGATCGACCGGCTGACGCACGAGGACGATATCGCGGCAATTTACAAAGCGCCGTTTTCGTACGTCATTTCGG
This sequence comes from Clostridia bacterium, assembly GCA_017388175.1. GTDB lineage: Bacteria > Bacillota > Clostridia > Christensenellales > CAG-138 > UBA3792. The sequence goes on from JAFOTD010000007.1 coordinate 974, forward strand.
ACGCGACGTACCCGACCGGGGGACTTCTGCATCCGCGCGTGTACGGTACGTTCGTACACGTTCTCGAGCGCTTCGTGAAGGAACGCAGGGCGATCGTCCTTGCGGAAGCGGTCAGAAAGATGACGCGCATGCCCGCCGACCGGTATGGACTGAAGAAGAAGGGACGTATCGAAACCGGCGCGGACGCGGATCTTGTGATCTTCGACCCGAACCGCGTACATGAGCGGGCGACGTTTCAAGACCCCGCGCAATGCTGCGTTGGGGTGGAAACGGTTCTTGTCAACGGCGCGATCGCCGTCCGCAGCGGCGCGTGCACAGGCAAAACGAACGGAACGATTATAGAACGGAGGAGCGTATGAAACGGGAGAATCAAAAGTGCAAGATCCTTGTGATCCGTGATTTGCTGCTCGAAACGGACGAGCTGCATCCTTTGACCGTTGCGGATATCCTCGCAAAGCTGAAGGAGCGCGGCGTCGAAGCCGAGCGCAAGAGCGTGGCGGACGATCTCCTGGCGCTTTCCGATTACGGCATGGATATCGAGTCGGTTGCGGTCGGCAAGCGCAAGGGGTATTATCTCGCGTCGCGCACGTTTGAGCCGGCGGAGCTTAAGATGCTTGTCGACAGCGTGCAGGCGGCGAAGTTTATCTCGCCGAAAAAGACGAGGGGGTTGATTAAAAAACTTGCGACGCTCTCCAGCCGCGGCGAGGCGGCGCTTCTTCGACGTCAGCTCTATATGACCGATCGCGGCAAGACGGAGAACGAATCGGTCTTCTACAACATCGACGCAATCCACGGCGCGATCGCGGAGGACCGCGTGATCACGTTCGTCTACTGGCAGTACGATCTCAACAAAAAACGCGTACCGCGCAAAAGCGGCGCGCGCTACTGCGTGAGCCCGTTTGCACTCGTGTGGGACGACGAGTTCTATTATCTGATTGCGTACGACGCGTCGGATGCGCGCATCAAGCATTACCGCGTCGATAAGATGAACCGCATCACGATCGGCGAAACGCCGCGAAAGGGGAAGGAGACGTTCGACACGCTCGATATGTCCGCCTACACGAGCCGCAACTTCTCGATGTTTGCGGGCGAGGAAGCAGACGTGGTGCTCGATTGCGACGAAGCCCTGATCGGCGTGATCGTCGACCGCTTCGGCACCGGTGTTTCCGTGTATCCGAACGAAACCGGCTTTACGGCGTTCGTGAAGGTCGCGGTCTCGGAGCAGTTCTTCGGCTGGGTTGCCGCACTCGGCGGCGCGGTGCGCATCGTGTCCCCGCAGCCGGTCAGGGAGCAATTCCTCGCGCTCCTGGACCGCGTCAAAACGGCGCAGACGAGAGAATAAGAACCAAAAGAAAAAAGGCTGCTAAGAAAGCATTCTCAGCAGCCTCATTTTTTATTATTTGCGGAAATCGAGCGTGACGGTCGTTCCGACGCCGACCTCGCTCGAAAGCGAAATCTCGGCGTTATGGAACTGCGCGCCGTGCTTGACGATCGAAAGCCCCAATCCCGTGCCGCCGATCTCCTTGCTGTGGCTCTTGTCGACGCGGTAGAACCGCTCGAACACGCGCTTTTGATGCTCCGGGGGGATGCCGATGCCCGTGTCCGATACGCTGAGCCTTGCGCCGGTTTCCGTTTCGGAGACGGATATAGAAACGCTCCCGCCGGGGCGGTTATACTTGATCGCGTTGTCGCAGAGGTTGTAGACCATTTCGTTCAAGATCCGGTACACGCCGCGCACGGACGCGTGCCCGCCCGCAAGGGAGATCGAAACCGACCGGCGCTCGGCAACGGCACGCAGACTTTCGATTACGTCCGAGCTGAGCTCGTAAAGGTCGATGGATTCCGAATGCGGTTCAACGACGCCCTCGTCGAGCTTGGACAGCTTGATGATATCGTCGATGAGCGTGATCGTTCTTTGCGATTCCTTATAGATATCTCTCGAAAACTCGCGCATCCGATCCTCATCGACCAGGCCTTCCGCCATCAGCTCCGCAAAGCCGGAAATCGAGGTCAAAGGCGTTTTCAGCTCGTGCGAAACGTTCGCGGAAAATTCGCGGCGCATCTGTTCACGCTGCGAGGTTTCACTCTCGATCGTCAGCTTTTGCTCGCGGATCTTTTCGACGAGCGGCGCAAGCTCCGGATACGTATTGGTATCGGGCGCTTCCAGATTGATGGCGTTGATCGGACGGATGATCTGCTTTGCGGCGCGGAAGGACAGCGCACCGGAGATCAGAAGCACCAAAACGATCACCCAGAGCACGGGACTGACGGCTTCCAGCGCATAGTACACCACGCTTAACGGTCTGCTGAGCCGCAGAACGGTGCCGTCTTTACACAGACGCGCGTAATACATCGTCTGGTTTCCGCTGTTTTCCGATTTGCGGCTGCCTTGCCCCTCGCCGGTTTCGAACGCGGCGCGCACCTCGTCGAATCCGCTTTGATCTGCTGCGGGCAGCGCGAATTCGCTGTCGTACAGCACGGTGCCGTCCGCGTCGATCCACGTGATCCGGTTCCCGTCGTCGAGCGATTTCAGATAGGCTTCACCGGAAAGCATCAGGCCCTGTTCTGCATAAAGCGCTTCCTGCTTGAGCGCGGCGTACGTTTCCTCCTCGGTTTGCCGGTACTGCACGCCGAAAAACAGTGCGGCGCAGAGCAGCAGCACCGATACGCCCACGAGAAAGGTATTGCGAAAGATTGTTTTTGTCATGATTCCTCACCTACGAAACGGTACCCGACGTTGCGCACCGTCTGAATGTAGTTTCCCGCCGGTCCGAGTTTTGCGCGCAGCGTCCGGATATGCACGTCCAGCGTGCGGTTCTCGCGCTCTGCGCCGAGCCCCCAGATCCGGTCTAAAAGCAGCTCGCGCTTTAAAACGAGGCCGCGGTTTTCCACAAACAGGCAGAGGAGCAGAAACTCTTTATACGTCAGAACAATCTCCGCGCCGCCCACGCGCACCTCGTGCTTCTCGGGACAGACGTACAGCTCGCCCTGCCGGTATTCGGCGGTGGCGGACTTTCTTTCGGTTCTCCGCAGAACCGCGCGCACGCGCGCGACCAGCTCCATAATGCCGAACGGCTTTGAAATGTAATCGTCCGCGCCGGCGTCAAGTCCCTCCACACGGTCGTATTCGGCGTTTTTGGCGGTCAGCATGATGACCGGCAGCTTTGCCGTCTTTGCGTCGTTTTTCAGCTGCTTCAGAATCGAAATGCCGTCCTCGCCGGGCAGCATGATGTCGAGGAGCAGCAGCTCGGGGACTTCTGCGGACATTGCGTTCCAGAACTCCTTCGGCGTATCGAACCCGATCGCTTCAAAACCCTGGCTCTCCAATGCGTATATGACGAGCTTCCGGATGCTTCCGTCGTCCTCCAAAAGATAAATCATTCTTTCACCTCAGCTTCATTTTATCCGGTTTGCCCGCGGCTGTAAAGGCTTCTCCGGTCGATTTAACATGTATTTAATACGGACGCGGTCGCCGATTTTACACGCGCGGACTATACTGGACGGGAAAGGAAGTGAAAGGATGGGAATCACGAATCTGATCCGCCTGTTCTCCGGTGTGGCGCTGTTTTTGTTCGGCATGTCGCTGATGGGAGACGGCCTTAAAAAGATTTCAGGCAGCCGCCTCGAACCGATTCTGTACCGGCTTTCGGGAACGCCTCTGAAGGGCTTTCTGCTCGGCACGGGCGTGACGGCGGTGATTCAGTCGTCGTCCGCGACGTCGGTCATGGTTGTGGGTTTTGTCAACTCCGGCATGATGAAGGTCAAGCAGGGCATCACGATCATTTTGGGCGCAATCCTCGGCACGAGCATCACCGGCTGGATTATTTGTCTCAGCTATCTGGACGGCGGAAGCGGCGTTGCGGGGCTGCTGTCGACGGCCACGCTGACCGGTGTCGTCGCGCTTGCCGGAATCATCCTGTACATGTTCTGCAAAAAGCAGAGTCTGAAGAACCTCGGCGGGATTCTGCTCGGGTTTGCGGTTCTGATGTTCGGCATGAGCACGATGAGCGGCGCGGTCGAAACGCTCGGCGATCAGCCGTGGTTTACCGGACTTCTGACGTCCATGTCGAATCCGATTCTGGGAATTCTCGTCGGCGCGCTGTTCACCGCGCTGCTGCAGTCCGCATCGGCGGCGGTCGGTATCGTGCAGGCGCTTTCCGCAACCGGCGTAATGACGCTCGGCGCGGCGATGCCGCTGCTGATGGGCGCCGTAATCGGCGCGTCGTTCCCGGTGCTTCTCTCCGCGCTCGGCGCCGACACGAACGGAAAACGGACCGCGGTCAGCTACCTCATAGATGCTTTCATGGGCGTGATGGTATGCGCGTCGCTGTTCTATATCGGGGACGCGATCTTCCGGTTCCGGTTTCTGTCCGTGATCATGGATCCGTTCTCGATCGCGCTGGTCAACACGATCGTCCGTCTTGCGATCCTTCTGGTGCTGGCGCCGTTTGTGGACGTTCTGGAAGCGCTTGCAAAACTGCTGATCAAGGAAAAACCCGACCGCAGCAGCCCGGCGCTGCGACTCGAGGAGCGGTTCCTCGCGCATCCCGCGCTTGCCGTCGAGCAGAGCAGGCAGGTCATCGGCGAGATGGCGAAAAAATCCGTAACGGCGATCAGTACGGCAACGGCTTTGCTTTCGACATATACGGAAGCGGGATACAATAAGGTATCTGCGCTCGAACAGGAAGGCGACCGGTACGAGGATGCGCTGGGCTCCTATATTGTCAAGCTTACCGGCCGTGAAATGACAGAGGAACAGAATAAGACGGTATCGCTCTTTCTGCATACGCTGTCGGATTTCGAACGCATCACGGACCACGCGCTGAACATTGCGGAGAGCGCGCAGGAACTGCACAGCAAGCACGCCCGCTTCTCGGATGATGCATGCAGGGAACTTTCCGTAATCTGCGCGGCCGTTTTTGAAACGCTGCAGGTCACGGAAGAAGCGTTTACGACGGAAAACCTCGCGCTGGCGGAGCGGGTTGAGCCTTTGGAACAGGTTGTGGACGATCTCGCGGACGCGTTGAAGCTCCGGCACGTCGCGAGACTGCAGAGCGGGAAATGCACGATCGGACAGGGCTTCGCCTTCAACGATCTGATTACCGATCTCGAGCGCGTTTCGGATCATTGCTCCAATATTGCCGTGGCAATGATCGAACTGCGCGTCGGGTCCTTTGATACGCACGAGTACCTCGACGTGGAACTGCAAAAACGGTCGAAAAACTATGAGCGGTATTATCAGGCATACAAAACCAAGTATGCTCTGGACTGAGCGGTTTTCGAACTTGTTCCGCTTGCGCAACGTATTTTGCTTTTGCGCCGGCAGGCGAAATATGAAATCTTTGCATGATAAAAAGCCGTCAAAAGACGGCTTTTTACGTGATATGGATTATTCCTCCGGAATGGGAGCAGTTTCCGCGGCCTCAAGCTTCTTGCCGAGGTCCGCGTACGCTTCGGCGTCCGTCACGCGTAAAAGTTCGATCGCGGCAAGGGCGCGCACGGCCTGTTTGCCTTCGGCGTCCAGACGCGCATACCGATCCAGAAGCTCGCGCTTCTCACCGTCCAGGAAGACGGGGTTTTCACCGGCAACGGGCTTGATGTCCAGCACATCACAGATATGCATGATCGTTTCAAACGAGGTTCCGCCGATGCCCTTCTGAAGAGCGGTGACGATCGTCGACTGCGGAACCCCGATATACATCGAAAACTGACGCACGCTGCGGAATTGCTTTTTGATCTCTGTTTTGATCAACTTTGTCAGTTCATCCATTTTCACACACCTCCACTTGACCTATCATAACACGAAAGAAAAAACTCTGTCAACAAAAATATATTGTTGAATTGTGAATTTTCCGAAATGCCTGTAAAATCTGGAATTAAATTGAAATTGGTTGTATTTGTATAAACAAATAACGTGACGTTATCCGCGAGACCGTTCTTGACGCGCATAAGACGATCCTATATACTGAAAGGGATTAGGCGCGCGGCTTGCAAACGCCCGAAAAATCTGCCGTTTTCGGGGTAAACGCGGTTGAAATCCGACTCAACCGCCGGTTGCTGGACAATTTCGCGCGCAACCGTTAAGATGAAGCCATGAAAACGATCTTACCGTATCTGAAACCGTACAGAAAACAGATTCTGCTGACCGGAGTGCTGTGCATCCTGTTCACGCTCGGCGGGGCGTTTCTGCCGTACCTGATGAGCCGCATCGTGGACGACGGCATCGCCGCGGGCGACATGGGCGTGATCCTGAAGTTCGGCGGGCTGATGCTTTTGCTCGCGGTAGTGTCCATGCTCTGCGCGATCTGGATGGGAGCCGTCAACGCAAGGATCTCCGCGAACTTTTCGCACGATCTGAAGCTCGGTATTTTCAACAAGGCGTCCGCGCTCGATTTCGAGCACTTTTCAAAGATCGGCACGTCGGGGCTTCTGACGCGCTCCACGCATGACGTTTCCACGATCTCGGATATCTCCGGAATGTTCGTGAACGTCGTCGTGATGGTTCCGATCATGATCGCGGGCGGCGTGGTGTTCGCGACATTAAGCGATCGCGTGCTGGCGCTGATCCTTCTTTTATCCATGCCGATCGCGTTTCTGATCCTGTTTCCGATCCTGCGGCACCTCGACAGGCTCTGGAAGCTCTCCGACGAGTACATCGACGAGCAGAATCGGCTGATGCGCGAGCGGCTTTCCGGCATCCGCGTCATCCGCGCGTTCGATAAGGAAGCGCATGAGCACGGGCGTATCGCGCACGCGACCGAGGAGATGGCGAAGTACATCATCCGCGCAAACGTCCGCGCGGGCTACGTGAACCCGGTGTGCATGCTGGTGCTGAACATGGCGACGGTCGTGATGCTCTGGGTCGGCGCAAACCGCCTGCAGGATCCCGTGCTGATGGAAAGCGGCCTCACCGCGGGCGGCATCATCGCCACGGTGCAGTACGTCGCGCTGATCTTAAACGGCGTGATGATGCTTTCATGGACGTTCGCGTTTTTGCCGCATCTCAAGGTCTGCGTCAACCGCGTAAGCGAGGTGCTGGAGCTTCCGGACGAGCCGGCGGACGCGGGCGACGGCACGGTCGTCTTTGGCGATCTTGTGCTGGAAAACGTCAGCTTTGCCTATCCCGGCAGCGAGCTTAAAACGATCTCGGACGTCAGTCTCACGGTAAAGGCGGGACAGACCGCCGCGATCATCGGCGGCACCGGCAGCGGCAAATCGACGATATTGAAGCTGCTTTTGGATTTTTATCCGCCGACCGAGGGTAAAATTTCGCTCGGCGGCGTTCCGTATGAGCAGATCGGCCGCGGCGGCGTGCGCGAGGCCGTTTCCGCCTCGCTGCAAAAGGGCATGGTGTTTGAAGGAACGCTTTTGGACAACGTGCGCATGGGCGATCCGACCGCGAGCGAGGAAGCGGTACGCGGCGTTCTCGATATTGCGCAGATGACGGAGTTCGTCGACTCGCACGAGGAGGGGCTTTCTTACCGCCTCGCGCAATCCGGCGCAAACATTTCCGGCGGGCAGAAGCAGCGCATCAGCATTGCGAGAACGATCTTAAAGCCCGCGTCGGTCTACGTCTTCGACGACAGCTTTTCCGCGCTTGATTATCTCACCGAGAGCAAGCTCAGAAAGAGCCTGAACCGCTATCTTGCGGGCAAAACGCAGATCATCATCACGCAGCGCGCCGCGACCGCCATGCGCTGCGATACGATTTTCGTGCTGGAACAGGGCAGCATCGTCGGCAGCGGCACGCACGAGGCGCTTGTAAAATCGTGTAGGGTCTATCGCGAGATCGTGCGCTCGCAGCTCGGAGGTGAGGCCGTATGAAGAAACGGAAAACCTCGGGAAAAATCGTTCTTCGCATCCTGAAAGACACGAAGCCGATCGCGGGATGGCTGCTGCTCGGCGCGTTCGTCAGCCTCGTTTCGGTCGCGCTGTCACTTGCGACGCCGGAGATCCTCTCGGCGCTGTCCGACCGGCTGTATGACTATTGGGAGCCTGCGCATCTCGGAAGACCCGCGGCGTTCGACAGCCGCGCGTTTGCGCTCGGCTGCACGCTGCTTGCCGCGGCGTATGCGGGCAGCTCGCTTGCCGCGATCGCCGAGATGCTGATCATGAACAACGTCGTGTCGAAGCATTTCACCTGCGCGATCCGCATCCGCATGAGCGATAAGATCCGCCGCTTACCGGTGCGGTATGTCGATCAGACGCCGAACGGCGAGATCATTTCGCACATGACCGACGACGTTTCCACGATGGGAACGACGATCCACAGCTTTCTCGAAACGCTGATCTCCGGTATACTGAAGCTTCTCGGCATCATCGTGCTGATCTTTCTTCTGAACCCGATCCTTGCCGCGGCAGTCATCGTGTTCGTGCCGCTTTCGCTGTTTCTGTCCGCGAAGATCGCGGGCAAGAGCGAGAAATACTTTGCCGCGGTGCGCAAGAAGAACGGCGAGATGTACGCGCTGACCGAGGAGACCTTCTCAGGCTTCGATACGGTCAAGGCGTTCCATCTGGAAAAACGGCAGCGCGAGCGGCAGGCGGAGCTCTGCGGCGACATGCGCGACGCGGCAAGGAAGGGCACGTTCCTGTCGTCGATCGTGCAGCCGATCGTGGCCCTTTCCAACAACATTGCATACATCGTGATCTGCATCCTCGGCGGCGTCTTCGTCGCGAACAACCTGTTCGGCATGAGCGTCGGAACGATCGTCGCGTTCGTGCTCTACGCGCGCATGTTCGCCGGTCCCCTGGAGAGCATTGCGCAGGGCTTTTCGATGCTGCAGAACACGATCGCGTCCGCCGAGCGCGTGTACAGAATGCTCGATGAGGAGGAGATGACCGAGACCGCGGAGGAGACCGCGCCGGAAGGCAAGGGCAACGTGCGGTTTGAGAACGTGGATTTCTCGTACGATCCGAAGCAGCCGCTGATCAAGGGGCTGACGATCGACGTTCGCGCAGGCGAAAAGGTTGCCATCGTCGGGCCGACCGGCGGAGGAAAGACGACGATCGTGAACCTTCTCATGCGCTTCTATGACGTCGACGGCGGGAAGATCTTCGTCGACGGCAAGGACGTCATGCGGATGCCGCGAAACGCTCTCCGAAGCGTTTTTTCGATGGTTTTGCAGGATACGTGGCTGTTTTCCGGCACGATCTACGACAACATCGCCTACGGCCGTCCCGACGCGACCGAGGAAGAGGTGCACGAGGCCGCGAAGCGCGCGCATATCGACCGGTTCATCCGCTCGCTGCCGAACGGCTACGACACCATGATCAACGAGGAGACGACCAACATCTCCGGCGGACAGAAGCAGCTCCTCACGATCGCGCGCGCATACCTTGCGAACCGCCCGATCCTGATTCTCGACGAGGCGACCAGCAACGTCGACACCCGCACTGAGATCCTGATTCAGAAAACGATGGACGATCTCATGAAGAACCGCACGAGCTTCGTCATCGCGCACCGCCTTTCGACGATCGTCGACGCGGACACGATCCTCGTGGTCAACCACGGCACGATCGTGGAGCAGGGCACGCACAGGGAGCTTCTCGAAAAGAACGGTTTCTACGCTGAGATCTACAACTCGCAGTACGAACTTTTGAATTGAAACAAAAAAGGATCGCAGACGGTTTGCGATCCTTTTTCATTCCTCGAACAGATGCCGGTGTTTCTCAAAGAATTTGTAATAGATCCTTGTGTTCTCAAGCTCCCACCAGTTTTTAATGGCGACGGGCGAGGCGTCCAGATCGTAGATGCGAGCGCCGGACATGGCGAGCAGGAAAGGCGAGTGCGTCGCGATGATGAGCTGACAGCCGCAATAGCGCGCCATTTTCTCGAGCAGCTCCGCAAATTTCAGCTGCGTTTTCGGCGACATGCTGTTTTCCGGCTCGTCTAGGCAGTACAGCGTATCGTTCTGAAGCTTCTCCTCAAAGTATTCGAGCGCCGTCTCGCCGTTGCTGGAGAGCTTGACCTCCGTGCCGGCGTGTTCGCGCAGAAACATCCGCCGCGAGAGCGTTTTTCTGCGCGCCTGCACCTGCAGCCTTAACGCGTCGTAGTCCTCCATGCCGCGCAGAACGACGTTTTCGCCGAACTTGATCCGCGCGTATTCCGCCTTGCCGCGCTCGACCGTTTCCGCGATCTCCTCGTTGTTGCTGCGGACCGCAAGCATATAGTCGAATACGTCGTCGCTCGTGATGATCCGGCTGCCGTTCGGAATGCGCTCCGGAGATCCTTCCTCGTCCGTGCCGCAGGTAAAGCGGCAGCTCTCTGCGTACGTTTCGAACAGCTCGCTTCCGTTGAACGGCGCGGCGCGATGAAGACCGAGCTTTGCCGCGATCAGATTCAGGAGCGTGCTTTTTCCGGAGCCGTTGCCGCCGTACAGCACCGTAACGCGGGCAAACCCGATCTCGCGAAGCTGCTTGCGGTCGAAGATCCCGCACGGATAGATATTGTCAATGTAGCCGTATCCGCTGTCGTTTTCCCGCATGCGGGCTTCGATCAGCGCTTCCTCCTTTTCGATCGGCAGAGTGAACGTTTCGAGATACATACCGTTCTCCTTTCACGGGTCAGGTTGTCGATTCCGAAAGGGCTTTTGCGGTTTTTTCCGCAAGCCGCAGCGATTCCTTATACCGCTCGTCGTCGCGGTTGCCGTAGCGGTTGCCGACCATGACCCATTCGCAGTACTCGAAGAAAAAGAAGAAATCGAGCGTCCGGCGATAGTCCGCGTAGGAAACGCCGTGCTTTTTGACGAGGTTTTCGTAATAGTAATCGATCGCAAAGTCGCGATCGTCCCGCCTAAGATAGAAAAACGCGCCTTCCTCCTCGCGCCCGTGCGCCAAAAGCCTTGCAAGCGATGCGGGGTAGGGCAGCATGCCGCCGCACTCCCAGTCGATCAGCACCGCGCGTTCTCCGATCAGAAGATTGAACGGCAGCAGATCGTCGTGGCAGAGCGTGCGCGGCGTCGAACGATACAGCGCGGAAAACGCTGCGTACGCGCGTTCGAGCAGCGCCGAATCAAGGTATCTTCCGCGGCGCTCGACGCGTGCCAGCGCTTCGTCAAACGGATACGCGGCATCATAGAGATCCGCTCGCTCCCAGAATTCGTCCTGCATCATGATCAGCGCGTCGAGCGCCTTTGTAAGCTTTTCCCGATTGCAGCGGCTGAGAGTTTCGCCCGGACAGAATTCGGTCAGAAAAAACGCGTCGCCCGCGTATTCGCAATCGCCGAAAAACGCCGGGACATACGGTTTTTTCTCGCGGAAAAAGCTGCGATAGATCTCGATCTCGCTGCCCTTTGCCCGCTTCAGCACGAACTTCCGATCGCCTGTATCGACGCGCCAGACGGCGTACTCGCTGCCGTCCTCCTCGGACAGAAACGGATGGAACGCGTCCGTTGACAGTCCCTGATAACCGAGCAGAGCCATGATCTCAACGAGCTCGGCGCGCGTCGGGGTTCGTTTTTCTTCCATTCCGTTACCTCCTCAGCTCCCAAAACGCGACCGCGGCAGCTGCCGCGACGTTCAGGGAGTCCACGCCGTGCGCCATCGGGATCTTCACGGCATAGTCGCAGGCTGCGATCGTTTCCCTGCTGAGCCCGTCGCCCTCCGTGCCGAGCACGATCGCAAGCTTCTCGGCGGCCTTGAGGCGCGGATCGGAAAGTGAAAGCGAATTGTCGACCAGCGCCATTGCCGCGCTTTTGAATCCGTATGCGCGTAAAAGCTTCAGTCCGCCTTCCGGCCAGTCGGGAAGAACCGTCCACGGCACCAGAAACACAGTTCCCATGCTCACACGCACCGCACGGCGGTTCAAAGGATCACAGCAGGTCGGGGTAAAGAGCACCGCGTCGACGTTCAGGGCGGCGGCACTGCGAACGATCGCGCCGAGGTTCGTCGCGTCCACGACGCCCTCAAGCACCGCGACGCGCTTTGCGTTTTCAAGGATCGTTTCCGGCGGGGGCAGGGGCTTTCTGCGCATGGCGGAGAGCACCCCGCGGGTAAGCGTGTAGCCCGTCAGCGATTGCAAAAGCTCCCGGCTGCCGGTATAGACCGGTACGCCCGGACAGCGCGAAAGCAAATCCTTCGCGTCGCCCGCGATATGCTTTTCCTCCATCAGAAACGACACGGGAACGCAGCCCGCGTCCAGCGCAAGCCGGATCACCTTCGGGCTTTCCGCAATGAATACGCCCTTTTCGGGCTCCAGGCGGTTTCGAATCTGCGCTTCGGTCAGCCGCGCGTATACGTCGAGCGCGGGATCGTCGATCGAATCCAGATAAATGACGTTTTCCATCGTTCAAAAAATGCCCCGCCGGGATCGGCAGGGCGGTTCAATATGCGTTCAGTTTTCTTTGCTTTCAAGGTAATCGTTGAGATCCTTGCACAGCGCGTCGGCGTCGATGCCGTGAACGGCGCAGGCCTCTTCGAGATTCTCAAAGTGCGACATCGCGCAGCCGAGGCAATGCATGCCGCTCGCAATCAGAATGCCTGCGAGGTTCTCGTCGACCTCGATGATCTTGCGGATGTTCATATCCTTCGTGATGACCATAGTTTTTTCTCCTTTATCTGTCAGTGGGATTAGTATAACAATGTTTTCAAGGTTTTTCAACAGTCGATTGTGATTTTTTCGTGACGTTACGCTTTTTTCAGCAGGCGGAAGCTGTTTGCGGGGATCACAATAGAAAGCGTGCTGCGCGCCGTGACCGTTTCGCCGTTTTCGTCAAGGTAAGACCCGGAAAGATCGAGCGGTTCGTTTGCCGCCGGCCCTTCGCGGAACAGCGCGGGGTAAAGAATTGCCCGCTCCGACCGGTCGGAAGCGTTCGCAATCAGAATCAGCGTTTCCGTTTCGCTTTTCCGTACGATACAGAGCGTTTGCCTGCCGACTGCCGCGATGCGCGCGCTGCCTCTGCGGATCGCGTCGCTCTCGCTGTGCAGCCGCATCAGAGTCCGCACACGGTCGGTGAGCGCCGTGTTTTCGCGCCCCCACGGGAACGTGCCGCGGTTCAACGGATCGGACATGCCGGTCATGCCCGCCTCGTCGCCGTAATAGATGCACGGCACGCCGGGCAGCATTGTCATAAGCGCAAAGCCCGATACGACGCGCTCGCTTGCGCGAAGAAGCGTCGCTTCGTCGGGATTGTGCCGGAGCTGTTCCTCTCTGGAAAGCGTGCGCGCGTCCGGGATGCCGCAGAGCGCGGTTCGGATGCGCTCGGTATCGTGCGAGCCCAAAAGGTTCAGACAAGCCGCCATGAACGGTTCCGGATAGTCCTCTAAAAGGCGGTTCATCTCATCCGCGTACCGGTACGCATTCCACCGGCCGTTCAGAAATTCGATAGTCGGCTCGCGGAACCTGTAGTTCATCGGCGCGTCGAGCTCGTCGCCGTTGACGTAGCCGCGGCGGCCCTCCGGACCGTATTTGGTTGCGCAGTTGTCCCACACCTCGCCGATCAGAACCGCATCGGGATCAAAGGACTTGATCGTGCGGCGGACGCCGCGGATGAACGAGTCGGGCAGTTCGTCGGCAACGTCGAGCCGCCAGCCGGACGCGCCGGCTTCGAGCCATGTTCTGAGCACGCCGTTTTCGCCCTGAACGAATTCCGTATAGCTCGGTTCGTTCTCTTCCACGTTCGGAAGCGTCTCAAAATTCCACCAGCATTCGTAGCGGTTCGGATAGTTATAAAACCGGTACCACGGATAGTACGGGGACTCTTTGCTTTGGCATGCGCCGACGCCCGGATAGCGCCCGTAGCGGTTAAAATAGACGGAATCGTCGCCGGTATGCGAGAAGACGCCGTCCAAAACGATACGGATGCCGTGCGCCCTTGCCGCCTCGCAAAGCGCCTTAAAATCGTCATTCGTGCCGAGCAGCGGGTCGATCGTCAGATAGTCCGCCGTATTGTAGCGGTGGTTCGAGTGCGCGGCAAAGATCGGGTTCAGATAGACGCACGTCACGCCGAGCGAAGCAAGATATGGAAGCTTTTCTGAAATGCCTTTGAGGTCCCCGCCGAAATAATCGTCGGGCGAATACGTGCTCGCGCCGCCGTGCGGCGTGTAGTACGGTTGTTCGTTCCAATCCTCGTGCACGTAGACCGGTCGTCCGGCTGCGCGGCAGTCCGCCGCCGTATTCAAAAACCTTGCGCGGTCGGAGCAGAAAAACCGGTCCGGGAAGATTTGGTACACGACGGCATGCCGGAACCATTCCGGCGTTTGAAACGCGCCGTCGTATACGGTCAGCCCGTACGTTGCGGGATAGTCCGCAAAGTGCGCTTCGCCGCTGTCCGCGCCGAAGCAGCGGCCGTCGATGCGAAACCCGTATCCCATGCGGCAGGGATACTCCGGCGCGAAGAATGCGGCGGAATAGCCGTTTCCGTCCCAGCGCATCGGAACCGAGGAAAGCCCGGTCGGAAAATATACCAGCAGCTCGACGTTCGCATCCGGATCGCCATCGACCCGGAGCGTGACCGTTTCGCCTGTCCGGACGGCGCCGAACGGATGTTTATAATGCGGATTACGAGAATGATAATACCAATTCATACCTGATTATTATACGCTGATTCGATGGTATTTGCAACCCGAATCTTGTCGGCAAGAATGCTTTGACGGCTTCGACGGTTTGTGTTATACTGCGGATGTAACCGGATGCGGGAAAAACGGACAGACGATTTTTCCCTTTTTTGAAAATAGTTGTAAAAAATCGGGCCTTCGCAACAATCATGTTACATTTTGTCCGCATTTGTATGTTACAATTTTTTCCATGAAAAGGAATCGGAGGATGGAAAAATGATAAAGATTCTGATCGTGGATGACGAGGAACCGATCGCAAATCTGATTCGCATGAATCTGACACGACAGGGGTACGTCTGCACCTGCGCCTACGACGGGCAGCAGGCAGCCGACCTTTTGGAAAAGAATCCGTTCGATCTGGTCCTTCTGGATATCATGCTGCCGAAATTCGACGGCTATGATTTGCTTGCGTATATCCGGCCGATGGGAATTCCCGTGATCTTTCTGACGGCCAAAAGCGACCTGAACGACCGTGTGAAAGGGCTGAAGCTCGGCGCGGAGGATTATATCGTTAAACCGTTTGAGATCGTGGAACTGCTTGCCCGCATCGAGGTTGTGCTGCGCCGGTTCAACAAGAGCCAGGGCATGATTCAATGTCTGGATATTCTGATCGACCTTGACGCGCGCGACGTCATTCAAAACGGACAGCGCGTCGAACTTACGCGAAAGGAATTCGATCTTCTGGTGCTGTTCGTGCAGAATCCCAACACGGCGCTGTTCCGCGAAACGCTGTTCGAGCGCGTGTGGGAAACGGATTACATCGGCGAAACGCGCACGCTGGACAGTCACGTGCAGCGGCTTCGCAAAAAACTGGGCTGGCAGGACCGCATCAAAACGGTTCATAAGATCGGCTATCGGCTGGACATTCCCGAAGGATGAGATTTGCGCTTAAAATCTGCATATGTACCGTTTTGATCGTGGCGCTGTTGTTCGGCGTGGCAGGACAAATCCTGATCGCGCGGAGCTTTGAAACAGCGCTTCGTTTTCGTGTACAGGAGGCGGTTGCGGATTATTCGGCGCTTGCGTCCGCGATGGAGGCGGAGCTGTACGGCATTCGCCTTTACTACAACACCGCTTCGCCCGAGATGTATGAAGAAATTCTCAAGCGCGCCGGTTCAAACCAGGGCGTGGAATCACCCTGCGCGCTGTACGACACCGACGCGAATCTGATCACGGCAAGCACCGGAGATTTTCCCCGAAAGCTTGCTTTTTCGGAACTGCGGGTGCGCCGCTTTGCGTATCGCCTGATCCGCGACGGAGCGCGGACGCTTCTGGATACGGCGGGATGCGTTTCGATCGGCGGGCAGAATTACTATCTTTCGGTGCGGTATGACGCAAGCGAGCTGATGCGTCTCCGCGCCGAGCAGATCCAGTCGGTCACGCTCCTGCATATCATCACCGTCGCTGTTTCGATTGCCGCGATGCTGCTGCTTTCCTACTTCACGACAAAGCCGCTTCGACGCCTGCAGCGCTTTACCAAGGTCATCGGCGGCGGGAACTACTCGCGCCGCGCGCGGGTTACGACGCTCGACGAGATCGGCGATCTGACCGTTGCGTTCAACGATATGACCGGCGCGATCGAGCAAAAGGTCGACGCGCTCGAACTGAACGCCAGACAGCAAAAGGACTTCGTCGCAAGCTTTTCGCATGAGCTGAAGACGCCGATGACGTCGATCATCGGGTATGCGGACATGCTTCGGAGCACCGAACTGGACGAGGAGGACGCGTTCATGGCGGCGAATTTTATCTTCTCCGAAGGCAAGCGGCTCGAGTCCATGTCGCTGAAGCTGATGGACCTCGTCGTGCTCGACAAGAACGACTTCAAGCTGATCCGCGGCTATGCGCGCCGCGCGCTCGGCCACGTCGTCGCGGTCGTTACGCCGATGCTCGAAAAGGCGGAGCTGACTTTAGACTACGATATCGAACAGCAGATCATCCTGTATGAAAAAGACCTCCTTTTAACGCTCGTTCAGAATCTGATCGACAACGCGCGCAAAGCCAGCTCGCCCGGCAAAACCGTCACGCTTTCGGGCCGCCGCGAGAACGGACGCTATAGGATCTCGGTTCGTGATGAGGGCATCGGCATTCCGGAGGAGGAGATTTCGCGCATCACCGAGGCATTCTTCATGGTCGATAAATCCCGCGCCCGCGCGCAGCACGGCGCAGGGCTCGGCCTTGCGATCGGCAACCGCATCGCAAAGATCCACGGCAGCACCCTGCATTTTGAAAGCAAGGTGGGCGAGGGCACGCTCGTGTGGTTCGACGTTCCGCTGTATACGCGAGAAAAGGGAGGCGAAGAGAGATGAAAAAGATTCGCCTGTTTGCAAACCGCGACCGCGTGACGCGAACGCGCATCGTCTATATTGCGCTGACGGCAGGAACCGTGCTGATTGCGTTTTTGCTGGTTCTTCTGAACCGGTGGATCTTTTCGCTTTCCGAATCCCGGCTGTATGACGACCCGGAATATGAGGCGGTCAGCATTATCAGCGCCGACAGCATCGGCGCGCCGCTGTCGCTGGATACGCGCGTGACGCTGTTCACGCAATGCGAACGGCAGGGCGATGAGCGCGCCGTTATGCCCGGAGAACTCGGAAAGGATCAGATTACCGAACGGATCGGAGAGCTTTGGAGGGACACGCTGAACGTGCATGCGCCGGGCGGAAAGCTTAAAACCGGCGAGACGGTCGAATCCGTGCTGCGCAAGAGCAGCTACACGGCGACGCTGCGCGATTTTTATCACGATGAGACCGGAGCAAAGCTTGCGCTGTGGTGCGTGCAGGCGTATTATACCGCCGACAGCGGACGCGTGTACTGCCTTTCCGCGCAGTATGACAGCCGAACGGGCGAGGTCTATTCGCTTTCGTGCGCGCTGTACGAAAACGTACGCGCCGGGCAGGCGCAGGATGCGCTCGTTCCGTTTTTGACGGCGAACGGCTATTCGGATACGCTGGCTGAGCAGACGATTCTGCGCTCGGCGCAAGAGGAATATACCGGCACGCTTACGCTGCCGGACGGATTGACGGTTCTGATCACGTACGTTTCGAACGAGCAATACGAGATTCGGTTCGGCTGATGCGTAAAATCCCAAAAAGGGCTTGCAATTCGACACAGCTATCCATATAATAGCTGTGTTATGGAAACAACAACGCGAAAAAACAGAATGGGAACGGAGCGGGAAGGCCGGCTCCTTCTTTCTTTGGGCTGGCCGATCATCGTATCCATGCTGGTGCAGGCGCTGTACAACATCGTGGACAGCTATTTCGTGTCGCACCTTAATACGCTGCCTGCGGAGGCGATTCAAAGGCTTCTCGGCGATCTGTACAGCGCGGACGCCGGAAACGTCAGCAACAGCGCTTTAAGCGCGCTGTCGCTCGTGTATCCGCTGCAGATGCTGATGATTTCGGTAGCGGTCGGGACGTCGGTCGGCATCAACTCTCTGATCTCACGCCGCCTCGGCGAACGCCGGATCGAGGACGCGAACCGCGCCGCCGGAAACGGACTGGTGCTGCTGGCTATCTCCGCGGCTGCGTTCACCGTGATCGGGCTGACGCTGTCGAACGTATACATGCAATGGATGAGCACGGACGCGATCGTGCAGCGCATGGGCAGCCATTATATGTCGATCTGCCTGAGCCTTTGCATCGGCGTGTTCCTGTCCTGCGGCATCGAGCGCATTATGACGGCGCAGGGCCGCACGATCTTCGCAATGTTCATGCAGCTCACCGGAGCGATCGTCAACATCGCGCTCGACCGCGTGTTTGTGCTCGGGTTCTGGTTCGTTCCCGCGATGGGCGTCAAAGGCGCGGCGATTGCAACCGTGATCGGGCAGTTCGCTTCCATGCTGCTTGCAATCATTCTCCTGTTCGCGACAAAGCATGAGATCCGGATCGGCCGCGCGGATTATAAGCTGAACCGGCAGACGGTCAAGGAAATATATCGCGTCGGGCTTCCGTCGATTTTGATGCAGGCTGTCAGTACGGTCATGCTGTTCGGCATGAACGCGGTTCTCAACGCACTTGGCGCGTATCAGGACGGAATCATCCCCGGCAAAATCAAGCATCCCATCATTTATACGGGCGCGTTCGGAACATATTTCAAACTGCAGTCGATCATCTTTATGCCGGTGTTCGGCCTGACCAACGCGGCGATGAGCGTGCTCGGCTATAACTTCGGCGCAAGGAATCGTGCGCGGTTTATGCGCGCGTTCAAGATGCTGCTGATCTACTGCTGCATCTTCATGACGTTCGGTACGATTCTGTTCCAGACGTGCAACGATCCGATCAGCAAAATCTTCTCCTCCGAGAAACAGGTCGAGCTGATCGAGATTACTGATACGATGACGGAAGAGGAGAGAGCGGAAGTAAAAGCGGAGAACGACGAAAAACAGGCTCTTGCCGCGATGGAAAAAGAAGCAATGGAGAGCACGCTGAAGCGCGCGCTTCGCATTATTTCGATCGGATTTGTCTTCGCAGCCGCCGGGATCACGTTCAATACCGCGTTCGGCGCGACGGACACGAGCCTGTACGGTGCGATCGTCAGCCTGCAGCGCCAGCTCATCGTACTGCTGCCGGTCGCCGCGCTGCTCGCGCTGATCACGAAGGACGTCGACGGCATCTGGTGGGCGTTCCCGATCTCCGAGTTTATTACGTTGGTCGTTGCGGGGCTGTTGTTCAAGCGCCTGTACCGCAAAAAGATCAAACCGCTCGACGACCTGCCTGTCATTACCGACTGATATCCCAAGAGACAGAAAAACACGTCACCCGGGCATTCTGTGCCGCGGAGGGCGTGTTTTTTCATACGGACTGGTTTACAGCATCGCGCTGTCTTCAACGGAACCCTGCATGATATCGCGCTTGAAGGTTGAGTCGAGAACGGACGCGCGTGCCAGCACCATCTTTCCGGCTTCCACGGAGTGCGTCAGCCACACGCTGCCGCCGATGACGCAGTCGTTCCCGATGCGCGTTTGCCCGCCGAGGATCGTCGCGCCGGCGTAGATCACCACGCGGTCGCCGACGTCCGGATGACGCTTGACCCCTTTCACGGGCATGCCGTCCCCGTCGAGGTCAAAGCTTTTCGCGCCGAGCGTCACGTGCTGATAGATTTTGACGCCGCTGCCGATGGTGGCGGTTTCGCCGATGACGACGCCGGTTCCGTGGTCGATGAAGAACGATTCGCCGATCTGCGCGCCAGGATGGATGTCGATGCCGGTTTTCCGATGCGCGTATTCCGTCATCACGCGCGGCAGAAGCGGCACGTTCCCGCAATAGAGAACGTGCGCCAGCCGATAGGTCGCGATCGCGAAGAACGACGGATAGCAAAGGATGATTTCGTCGACCGCCCGTGCCGCGGGGTCGCCGCGGTATGCCGCCGCAAGATCCGTTTTCAAAAGCCGGTAAAGCTTTGGAAGCGTTTCGATCAGCGAACGCGTTACGGCGCCGGCGCTTTTGTCATCGTATGAGAGCGCATGCAGCAGCGCGTTCATGTGATCCGCCGCCTCGAACAGCGCCTGTTCGCGCGTGATCGGCTTTCCGGCGTGCCGCGGGAACATCGCGTCGATCAGACGGTCCGTCATGCTTTCCGAGCGGCTTTTGAATGAACTGAAATCGTTCGCGCCGGAATGTCCCTCGTCCGCGCTCCGCAGCGCGTCCGCCGTGTGTCCGAGCAGTTCCCGCAATTCCCGTTCCATACTCAATCTTCAAACAGCGCTGTGGAAAGATAGCGGTCCCCGCCGTCCGGGAACAGTACGACGATCGTTTTGCCCTTGTTTTCCGGCCGCTTCGCAAGAAGGATCGCCGCGTGCGCCGCCGCGCCGGAAGAGATGCCGACGGCAACGCCTTCGAGCCTGCCGATGCGTCGTCCCGTCCGGAAAGCGTCCTCGTTTGAAACCGTCACAACCTCGTCGATGACAGAGCGATCGAGCACGTCCGGCACGAAGCCCGCGCCGATGCCCTGTATTTTATGCGGTCCCGCCGTGCCGCCGGAAAGAACGGGGGAGAATGCGGGCTCCACCGCAACGACCCTTACGTTCGGATTCTTTTCCTTCAGATATGCGCCGACGCCGGTGACCGTGCCGCCGGTTCCGACGCCCGCAACGAAGATATCCACCTGCCCGTCCGTGTCCGCGAAGATCTCGGGGCCGGTGGAAGCGTAGTGCGCCCCCGGATTTGCGGGATTTGTGAACTGGCCGGGGATGATCGCGTCGGGAATCTCTGAAACAAGCTCATTTGCCCGCGTGATCGCGCCCTTCATGCCTGCCGCGCCGTCGGTCAGCACCAGCTCCGCGCCGTATGCGCGTATCATGCGCCTGCGTTCTATGCTCATGGTTTCCGGCATCACGATGATCGCGCGGTACCCGCGCGCCGCCGCCACGCAGGCAAGCCCGATGCCGGTGTTGCCTGAGGTCGGTTCGATGATAACCGAGCCTTTTTTAAGAAGCCCACGCGCCTCAGCGTCGAGAAGCATCGCTTTCGCCACGCGATCTTTGACGGAGCCCGCCGGGTTCAGGTACTCGAGCTTTGCAAGAAGTCCGGCCTCTAATTGTTCTTCTTTCGCGATGTGCTTCAGCTCCAGAAGCGGCGTGCCGCCGATCAGTTGATCCACAGATGTATAAACGTTCATATGATTCCCTCCTGGTTAGACTATGTGTTTCGGTTCCGGTTCTGTGCAAATAAAAAAGCCGGGAAGCCCATCACTTCCCGGCAGAACGACGAAATCTTATCCGAGCTTGCAAACGGGCATGGCAAAGCCGGAGCAACAACACACGATGGAATTGCGGTTCGCGATGCCCATTTGAGACCTCCTGAAAAAGATTATATATAGTATATGAAGACGACGCGCGTTTGTCAAGAAATAATTGAAAAGATGTAACCGCAGAGGTACAATAGTTGCTGAATAGGGTGAAAGCGCTCATATCGGAAAGGAGAAAGCAGGCTGTGGACGACGATCGGATCATAGATCTGTTTCTGTCGAGAGACGAGGAAGCGATCGTGCAGACGGCGCAAAAGTACGGACAAAGGATCAGGAGCATCGCGTACCGCATCGTGAACGATCCGGAAACGGCAAAGGAATGCGAGAACGACGCCTATCGGGAGACGTGGGAAAGGATCCCGCCGAACGAGCCGAGGGACTATCTGTTCCCGTTTGTCGGAAGAATCGTGCGGCATGTTGCGTTGAACGTCTGCAAAAGGAATCAGCGGCAGAAGCGGTATGCAGTCTATTGCGAGCTGACCGAGGAAATGCAGGAATGCATACCTGCAAACCAGGACGTCGAAGCGGAGATCGAGGCAAAGGAACTGAGCGGAATGATCGACGCGTTTCTGAAGACCCGGCCGGAGGAACAGCGGCGCGTTTTTGTACGGCGGTACTGGTTCTTCGATCCTGTTTCAAAGATCGCCGACACGTACGGCTTTACGCAGAGCAAGGTAAAAACCATGCTGTTCCGGATGAGAGCGGATCTGAAATCGTATTTGGAAAAAGGAGGCTACACCCTATGAAAGAACATGAGCTTTTGGACGCCGTCGGCGGTATTGACGGAAAACTGATCGAGGAAGCGGACGCTGCCGTGAAAAAGAAACCCGGCAGGCGGTTTCAATGGATCGCCGCTGCAGCGGCATGCCTGCTGGTCGGAGCCGGGATCGCGGTACCGATGATTCTGAACCGCACGAATGGGAACGAGGCGGAACCTCTTTCCGCCGAAGCGGAACCGGCCGGCGTCACGATCCCTGCGGTCACGCTGCCGGAGACGTCCGGAGAGGTCGCCTATGATATGGTAGGGCTTGTGGTGTACAAGGGACGCATCTATACGCAGGCGGGGGACTATTTCGGCGAGGACGCGAAGCCGCTGGAAGCGCTCGTCGGAGAGCATCTCGGCACGGCAAAGGGCAATCTGAACGAGTGGTCCTCGCAGGACGAATACGCAACGGAGTTTGCTTCGACCGTTCCCGGCGAGGTATACGCCGTAAACGGCTACGACGAGGGATTCCGCATCTGCATCCGCGGCGAGATCGCGTACGACGATCAGGAGCCCGTTGTCTGGATCCAGTTTTTCGACTGCCTGAACGGCGTCACGCTGCATACGGGGAAGAATCTTTTTGAGGACCGGCTGCATCTGCGCGAAAACGCCGGAACGGTCCGGTACCTGAGCCATTTCGACTGGGACAACGGCACGGGCGGCATGCAGGAGGCAAATCTTGATGCGGATGTCTGGAACGCGTTCTGGGATCAGGTTGATCAAGCGGAGTTTCACAATCTTTGGGACCCGGACGGCACGTGGAGCGACCCGGCGAACGATTATACGACCGTCTACGATACGCCAAACCAGACGCATCTCTATTTGACCATGCGCGACGGCACGACCGTCGAGCTCCGTCTGATCGAAGGCGGTTACGTCGGATATCAGCCTCTGGGATGGTATTTCGTGCAGATTCCGGAGGGCGCGTTCAACGCGGTCTACGACGCGTGCGGCGGAACGCACTGAACGGGAAAAGAAAGCGGCAGGCGATTTGCCTGCCGCTTTTGCGTGCCTTTTTGCCGGGAACGCCGACCTCGGCGTTCCGTAAACGGTTTACAATTTGTCGATGATCTCCAAAAGCTCCAGAGGATGCGAGATCACGTGCTTTGCGCCGGACTCCTTCAGGAACGCTTCGCCGCGGTAGCCCCAGCCGCAGCCGACGCATTTGAGCCCCGCGTTTTTTGCAAACTGCAGATCGACGTCCATGTCGCCGAGATACAGCGTCTCTTCGCGTGAAAAACCTAAGCGCTCGCGCACGACGTTGAGCATCGTCGGATCGGGCTTTACCGGATAATCGGCGCACTGCCCCTGTACGCACGCAAAGAGCGCGCCTTCGGGCGGAAAGAGCGTGCGGATCATCTTTTTCGCGTGCGGGTCGGGCTTGTTCGTGACGACCGCGAGCGTGATCCCGCGCGCCTTTAACGCGAGCAGCATTTCCGGCATTTCGGGGTACGGCACGGTCGTGTCGCAAAGATGCTCCGCGTAGTCCTTAAGAAACCCGTCGCGCACGTCGGTCCATGCTTCGGGGCGATCCGCGGGCACCGCATGCTTGCACATATAGACGATGCTCTTTCCGATGATGCCGGAAACGCCGTCGTCCGAAAACGTCGGAAAGCCCTGCTTTTTAAGCGCGCGGTTCAGGGAAGATGCGATATCCGAAAGTGTATTGCAGATTGTTCCGTCCAGATCAAAGGCGACCAGTCTGAAAGTATTTGTCTTCTGTTCCATACCGGCCATTTTACACGCTTATTTCCGGTTCGTCAATGTTTTCGCTCTTCACAAATCCAAAAAATATGATATACTGAAAAAACAGGAGTTTTTATGATTGAATACGAACGAATCACCGGTGAGAATATTTCGGCCCTGAAGCCGTTTTTTGAAACGTACGCCTGCGGGATCTGCGACAACACGATCGGCGCGGTGTACCAATGGCGCGACATCTACGTATCGTACTATGCGATCGTCGACGGCATGCTCTGCATCCGCGCGGGTTACGGCGCGTACGGCGACTGCTATACCGTTCCACTCGGCGGCGGCGACTTTCAGGCGGCTTGCGCGGCGAACGAAGCGGACGCGAAAGCGCGCGGGATCCCGCTCAAATACTGCGTCGTTCCGTTCTGCATGATCCCGCAGCTGGAGGCGCATTACGGCGAACGTATGGCGGCGGAGAGCGTGCGCGACTGGGCGGATTATCTCTACGACGCGGAGAGCTTTCGCACGTTCTCCGGCAAGGCGCATCATGCGCAGAAGAACCACGTGAACCGCTTTTACCGCGATCATCCGGACGCCGAGACGCTGATCGTTTCCGACGAAGCGACGGAGCGGGCGTGCCTTGCCTTTCTGGATCGCTTCCGGGGAATGCACACGGAGTTTTCCGCGCTCGAAGAGAACGAGTGGAACGGCGCGAAGGACCTGCTCGTTCATCGTGAAGAACTCGGTCAGACGGCGATCTGTCTCAAAACGGGCGGCGAGGTCGTGGCGATGGCGATCGGCGAGATGAAGAACGAGATGTTGTTTGAGCACGTGGAAAAGGCGATGCCGGACGTGTCCGGCGCGTATCCCGCGATGGCGCAGGCGTTCGTGAAGAGCTTTCCGACGGCGAAGATCTTAAACCGCGAGGACGACGGCGGGGATCCGGGACTCCGGTATTCCAAGACGAACTACAAACCCATCGAACTCAGAGAAAAGTTTCTCGTCACGATCCGTGACGAATCAGAAATCACAAGGCAACAGGAAGGAGCAAACCAATGAAAAAACCGATTCTTTTGATTATGGCAGCAGGCATGGGCAGCCGTTTCGGCGGACCGAAACAGATCGAGCCGATCGACGAGCACGATCACGTCATCCTTGACTTCTCGGTGTTCGACGCGATCCGCGCGGGCTTCGAGAAGGTCGTCCTCATCATCAAGAAGGAGATGGAGCAGGACTTTGAGGAGCGCGTGGGTAAAAGGATCCGTCCGCATGTGCAGCTCGAGTACGCGTTCCAGTCGCTCGATAAACTGCCGGAGGGGTATGCGATCCCCGAGGGCCGCATCAAGCCGTGGGGAACCGCACACGCGATCCTCTGCGCAAAGGATCATCTCGACGCACCGTTTGCCGTGCTCAACGCCGACGACTTCTACGGCGCGGACGCGTATAAGAAGATTTATAACTTCCTGAGCGCGAAGCATACCGAAAGCGAGTACGCGATGGTCGGCTATCAGCTCGGCAACACGCTTTCCGACTTCGGCTCTGTGGCGCGCGGCGTCTGCGAAATCGGCGCGGACGGAAAGCTCGTAACGCTCACCGAGCGGCTGAAGATCGAAAAGCGCGACGGCGCCGCCGCGTTCACCGAGGACGACGGCGCGACGTATACGCCGCTTGCCTTGGACACGCTCGTTTCGATGAACCTGTTCGGACTGCAGAGAAGCGTTTTGGATGAGTTCGAAGCGAGATTCCCGGCGTTCCTCGACGAGAATCTACCGAAGAATCCGATGAAGTGCGAATACCTGCTTCCGCGCGTGCTCGACACGCTGATGCGGGAGGGCAAGATCAGCATCGAAGTGCTGGAAACTTCCGCGCGCTGGCACGGCATCACGAACCGTCCCGACCTGCCGATCCTTAAGGAAGCGATCCGGAAGATGAAGGACGAAGGACAGTATCCCGACGAGCTCTGGAAGTGATTCAAATGCGCGTGATTCGTATTCTCCCGCTGTTCCTCTGCTTGCTGCTGCTGTTTGCATGCGGCGCCGCTCCCGCGGGTGAGGCTGAACAGGAAAAGAACGGCGCGGCGATTTCCGCGGACGACGTGATTCTTACGGTCGGTTCCGAGCCGGTTTATGCGGTCGTGTACCGCTATCATCTCGCCGAGCGCCTTCGCACGATCGAGGAGCACGGACTGTATGACCGCGAGAAGTATCTTTCTTACGTCGCGAACCCGAACGTCACCTATCTGTACGTGTATTACGACACGCACACGGAGGAGGGCGCGCGAGCGCTTGCCGACGACGTTTTAACCGAGCTTGCGCTGGAAGCGGCGGCGATCGACGCCGGACAAAAATCGGGGTACCAGCTCAACGTGCAGGAGCAGACGTATCTGAATCAGGCGGAAGAGAACGCACAGTCGACGCTCGACAAGATGCTGAAAGCGAACGGCGGCGCGTATGAATCGAGAGAAGCGTTCTATTCGGATACCGGCTTTACCGAGGACCGATTCGTTGAAATGTACGTGCGCAATATGAAAGCCGGCGTCTTCTATAACCACCTGCTGGAGGACTACAAGGCGTCGCATACGCTGACCGATGAGGAGATCCGGACCGGCTATGAGCGCATCGTGAAGGAAACGTTTCAGGACCGTTATTCGGACGGGATGTATTCGCAATATCTGGCTTATTACATGGCCGGCGCGCGCTCGTTCCCGTCGCTGTACGTGCCGGACGACGCGATTTTCATCCGGCTGTTCGTGAAGAGCGACCCGACGGAAGCGGAAAAGACGGCGATCCGGGAGCAGGCGGAAGCGGACTTTAACGCGCTGTATGCCAGCGCGGAGAACGAGTTCACCGCACAGGGTACCGCGGGCGACCTTGCGGTCGCGCCGAACGATTCGCTGATCGACGGGCTGTATGAAGCGGCAAAGGACGTTCCGGTCGGCAGCGTGGGCACGATGCAGACCGAAAAGGACGGAAAGACGACAGGTTACTGGTTTTTGCGCGTAGAGGGCGAGACCGGCGTCGTTCCGATCGATCGCTATCCCGGCGTGCGTGAACGCGTCGTCTCGCAACTGCTCGGCGCGGCGTGTATGGATACGCTGCGCGAAACGGTCAACGACCCGGCCGTGACCGTGCGGAATGAGGAATTGATTTCCGCGATCGTCTCCGGACTTAAAAACTGAATCTGAACGTCTGTATGGACGCGCCGACAAAGCGCGTCTTTTTTTTAGAAAAATAAAACCAAACGCGTTTGTGATTTTCTTGTTAAGTGAAAGGAGCAGAATGGGGATTCTGTGAGTAAAAACGGAGGAGAAAAACAACGGAACAGATGACGGGTTACGCACCGTTCAGAGCGTATGCAAACGTGAGCAAGCGGCGCTTCGAAGGAAGCACCGCTTCGTTTATTCCTGTTTCAGCTCCAGCGCGCGGCGATAGACCTGCTTTTTCGGGAGCGAGAGCCGGCCGGCGGCGATCGCAGCGGCGTCCTTGACCGATTCGGTCTTTAAAAGCCCGAGCAGCAGCGCGTCGAGATCGGGCGCGGCTTCTTCATCCTTTTGCCCGGGAATAAAGCAGATCACGCATTCGCCCTTCGGTTCCTCCGAAAAGCGTTCGATCAGCTCCGAGAGCGTGCCGGTCACGACGGTTTCGAACTTTTTGGTAAGCTCTCGGAGAACGGCGGCAGGTCCGTCGCCGAAGCGCTCATAAAGGTCAAGAAGCGTCGCCTGCACGCGGTGCGGGCTTTCGTACAGAATCACCTGATGGCGTATCCCTGCGATCGCATCGAGCATCGCTTTGCGCGGGGCGCTCTCGCGCGGAAGAAAGCCGAAAAAGCTGAACGGCTGCGCGGGAAGTCCCGAGAGCACGGCGGCGATCACGGCGGCGCTTGCGCCGGGGATCACGGTATGCGGGAGCCCCTCCTTCTGACAGGCGGCGACGAGCATCGCCCCGGGGTCGGACACGCCGGGCATGCCCGCGTCGGAAACGTAAGCAATATCCCTGCCGCTTTTCAGCGCTTCCACGACCTCTTCGGTGCGTTCGCGCTCGTTGTGCGTATGCAGAGAGCGGGTGGGCTTTTTGATGTTGAAATGATTGAGCAGAAGCCCGGTATGGCGCGTGTCCTCGCAATAGATGAGATCGACCGCGGACAGCGTTTCAATGGCGCGCCCGGAGAGGTCGCCGAGGTTGCCGATCGGCGTTGCGACGAGGTACAGCATCAGCGGACCCTCGTGCGGAGATTATCCCCGCGCAGTACGACAATCGAGGTGATTGCGCCGTCGATCATGCGGCTCGCGACGCGTTCGCCGTAGCGTTCGTAAAGCTCCTCGCTGTTGAGGTTGCTGATGAGAACGGTCGGCAAAAACGCTGCCGCGCGCTCGTTCAGAATACGGAAAACGGTTTCGACCGTGATATTCGGCACCATCGCCTCGGTACCGAGGTCGTCAAGCACCAAAAGCTCGGCGGAAAGGTACGGCGCAATCGCGTCCTCGCGCGTATCGATGCCGTTGAGGATGCTTTGGACGCATTGGTACGCCGTCGTCTTCACGGTCGCAACGCCCTTTTCAATCGCCCCGCGGGCGATGGCGTTTCCGAAAAACGACTTGCCGAGACCGCTTTGTCCCACGATCAGAAGGTTCGGCTTTTCGGGTTTCGGCAGCGCGGCAACGTAGCGTTCGCAGAAGCGCTTCATCGCAAGCCCCTGCTTTTTCTGTTCGTCGGTCGGATAGACCCCCTCACTGAAACGGTCAAACGTTTCGCGCTCGTTGATGCGGGAACCCGCAAGCATCTGCTCCTGCTGCTTTTTCAGCGCGCAGGTGCAAAGGCGTGTCTGTCCGTTTTCGTCGCTGACTTCGCCGGTGTCTTTACAACGCGGACAGGTATAAATCGTTTCAAGATAGTTGCCGGGCAGCCCCATTGAGATCAGAAGATTTCTGCGTTCCGCACCGATCGCGCCGATGCGCGACTTCGCGTTGGCTGGGGTGAGGCTGCCGACGCCAAGCTGCTTCATAACGAGCGCGCGCTCTTCCAGCAGCGAAAGGAGACGCGGGTTCTTTTTCCCGCATTCCTCAATCCGCCGGAGAAGCGCACGGTGATTTTTTTCGCGCAGATCGCTGTAATAGCGTTTTAATTCGTTCGTCATAGATCCTCGTTCAGGTTCACGACCAGATTGTTAAAGTCTTGTTCCGAGATCGGCGTCTGTTCATAGATCAGCGCGGCGTTCTTTTTCTTTTTCCCGGCAGGCGGGGTCTTCGGCCTGCTCAGGGCTGCCGCAGCCTGCTCCGCAGTCTCCACGTGTTCGTTCGCCCAGTCGGACAGCGTTTTTTTGAGCACGCCGAGCGGACGCTCCGCGCCGGCGCATTCGTCCGCTGCAAGCAGGATCGCCTCGCGCGAAATGCCCTTCTCCTCGCGAAACATTTTCAACTGCGCAATCGTCGTCTTGTCCGGCGCGCCGATCTTGCCGAGCCGCGCATACACGAGCCGAGCAAACTCGCGATCGCGCGCGTTGCGTTCGTCCGCGGCGTCCATGCCGGAAACGTCTTTGACGTTGCGTTCCGAAAGCTCATTCAGCCGGTCGTTCAGAATCGCAAACGTCGGTGAAGCGACGTCGGTCATGCGCGCGGCGGCCGCAAGGACCGCTTCCGCATCAAAACCGAGCGCTTTGATCCAATGATCGTACAGCGCCATCTCGTCGACCGTCGGCGGACGGCGCTTGTTCCAGCGGCGCAAGACCTCGCTTGCGCCGTGCTTTTGCATACGGTAATCCGCAACGTACTGCTCCGCCGCTTCCTGTGTTTTGATGTCCTGTCCGCTCCATTCGCGCGCAACGGTTTCGATGTAGTTTTTCGAAACACGCACGCCTTTTTGCTCGATACAGTAACTTACCAAAGCCAGCACCGCGCCTTCTTCGAGCCCGTAGAGCTCGATGCAGTCATAGATCGTCTGCATCTCGCGCATATCGAGCGAACGCGGCGAAAGCAGCGCTTCGACCGATTCGATGAGCCGGCTGTATTTTTTCGAGGTTGCTGTGGTGACGGCGGGCTGTTCACACAGCAGGTATTCCACCGTCAGCGGCTCGTCGCCGCGGATGCGCACGAGTCCCTTGGCCTGCCAGTACACGAACGCGCAGCGGATCTGCGCTTCGGAAAGCCCCAGCGCTTCCGCAACGTCTGTATCGCTCAGCGAGGCATGGTAGCACTGCATCAGCCCGTATAGGTATACCTTTACAAACATGCCGTCCGCATCGGGCATGTACTCCAGAAAAAACAGATTGTCGACCGGCGTCATCTCGCGCCGCGCCGCTTCGGGCGAAAAACGGATATTCATAACCGTATTATAACACCAATGCACACGGGATTGCAATGGAAAGCCGGAATTTCAAAGCGGGCAAAAATAACTGGTATTTTCCGGTCCGGAGCACTATAATGTATACCATGAAGAGAAAGAAACGCAACCGTATAAATACAGGGCGCCTGATCCTGATGGGCGCAGCGCTTTTCGTGCTGCTGATCCTTCTGTTTGCGATGATCCGCTTCGTATTTTGGAGCGGACGGCCGGATGAGACCGGCGGGGGACGGCAGGGCGCCGAAGCGGATGAAGACGAGATCCGTACGCCGGAGCCGACGCTGCTCGATATTTACGCGCACTTCGACTGGCAGGAGACGACCGAGATCCGCGTGTACGATCATCGCGCGGACGAGATCGTTACCATGGACCTCGAGGAATACGTCGTTGGCGTCGTTTCGGCGGAGATGCCCGCGTGGTACGAGCTTGAGGCGCTGAAATCGCAGGCAGTCGCGACGCGCACGTACACGCTCTACCGCATGCAGCGCGGCGGCTGTCAGACGAACCCGGATGCGGACGTATGCACGAACAGCAAATGCTGCCAGGCGTTTTCGTCGCACGAGCGCATGCAGAACACGTGGGGCTCCGATTACGTGAAGAACTATAACCGCGTGGCAACGGCGGTCATGGCGACGGCGGGCGAGGTCGTTACGTACAACGGCAAGCTCTGCGACGCGCTGTATCACGCGTGTTCGGGCGGGCAGACCGAGGATTCCGAGCACGTCTACGCGAACGCGCTGCCGTATCTTCGCGGGGTGGACAGCCCTTATGAGGACCCGATGCGCGAGGAGGACGTGGAGATCGGCGTCGACGCGCTCGTCGAGCTGATCACGGCGAAATATCCGGAAAGCGGGATCACGGCGGAGAACGCAAAGGACGAGATCAAAATCCGGAAAGCGTACGACAGCGGACGCGTGGAATCGCTGCAGCTTGGAAAAACGCAGATCACCGGCAAGAACGCCCGAAACCTGTTCGGGCTCAGAAGCACGATGTTTACGATCACTTGGTCGGAGGACGGGATCGTGTTCCACACGAAGGGCTTCGGGCACGGCGTCGGACTCAGTCAGAACGGCGCGAACGGCATGGCGAAGCACGGCTCGGATTACCGGGAAATCCTGCTGCATTATTACACGGGCGTGGAGATTGCGCCGTACGTCGCGGACGGCGCGGCAAAAACGACGCCGGACGCGCAGAACACGGACGTTTCGTTCGTGCCGGAGGGATGATGGAACGGTGGGAATGGCTGATCGACGGGCGGATCGGGATCTTTCAGGATCCGGCGCTCGGATGCTTTACGGAGGACTCGATCGCGCTCGTGCATTTCGCGCGGATCGGGAAGAACGATTCGGTGCTCGATCTCGGCACGGGCAACGGGATCCTGTGCCTGTACGCCGAGCCGCGCTGCGGCGGGACGTATACGGGGATCGACGTCGATGAAGCGCAGCTATCCTTGGCGCGGCGCAGCGCCGAGCAAAACGGGCAGGCGATCCGTTTTTTGCACATGGACGTTTCGGATGCGCCGGACGCGCTCGGGCACGGCAGCTTTTCGCGGATCCTGATGAACCCGCCTTACTTCACAGCGGGCGACGAAGGAAAGCACGGCACGGCGCGCCACGCAAGGGACACGCTGCTTTCCGATTGGTGCGCGGCAGCATTTCTGCTGCTGAAAAACGGCGGCACGCTGACGCTCTCTTACCCCGCGGAAAAGCTTTCCGCGCTGTTTCGCACGCTCGATCAAAACCGCCTTGCGCCAAAGCGCATGCAGTTTCTGATGAGCGGACAGCGGGCGAGACTTGCGCTCGTCGAGGCGAAAAAGCTTGCCTCGGACGGCGTGACGATCTCCTTCGTGCCGGATCGACGTCCCCAAACCCGTCCGGAATGCCCGCACGGAAAGGAAACCGCGGTTCTTTAAGAATCGTTCATAAATTTCCCGCGCGGCGTTAAAACTGACCGGTAGATTTTTCCCGCTTTCTGCGGCATACTGTCGGTATGGAAGGGGGAAGATCAAAATGATCGGCAATGTGAGAGGTTCATTTGCGGGAGGACAGGCGAGACGCGTTTCCGATGCGCACCGCATGATTGGCGAGCTGCTGCTTTCGCTCGGCGTAACGCCGCATCTTTGCGGCTACGATCCGCTGTGCGACGGAATTCGCATGACGGCGGAACGGGATCGAAAAAACGCCATGCATCCGAATGAAATGTGCACGGCGGTGGAATTGCTGTGCGGCGCGCCGAACGGCGAGCACGCGATTCGCGATGCGATTGCGGTCGGCTTTACGGAGCGGAACGACCTGCATGCGGCGATTTTTCCGTTTTCGGCGCGGCCGACGAACAGCGAATTCGTATGCACGCTCGCCGAGCTCGTGCGAAACCGCATGACGCAGCCCTGAGTCAAACGGGAACAACGGAGCGAAACGGAAACGGAGCCGTTAAGATCCTCTTTCGAGTTTCTTAACGGCTCCGTTATCTTTGTTTTGCCGCTCAGCGCGTCAGCTCGGCTTCGAGCTCTTTTCGAACGCGCTCGGCAAGGTCCTGCGTGGAGAGGGAAGCGAACTGTTCCGGCTCGATCACGTCAAGCACCTTGAAGCTGACGTCGGTGCGGCGCCAAATGAAATGCTTCAGCGCGTGTTCGGTGTTGCGGTTGACGGCGACGACGATCGGCACGTTCGCGCGCTTCGCGATCGCAAACGAACCCGCGTGCAGCGGGAGAAGCGGGTCGCCCGTCTTGTTGCGCGTGCCCTCCGGGAAGATCGCAACGGAAACCTGTTCTTCCTTGATCGTATCGACCGTGCGGAAAATGGTTTTCAGAGCCTCGCGGTTGTTCTGCCGGTCGATGAAAGGAAATCCGCTGATATAGGCGATCCCGCCAGCAACCGGCATGTTCAGCACCTCCGGCTTGCAGACGAAGAGGATCTCCGTCCCCTTTAAAAGCGTCAGCGGCAGGAACGGGTCGATCATGGAACGGTGGTTTGCCACGAGCAGGAACGGCTTTTTCCGGTCAATGCGCTCCAGCCCCTCGCCGTGCGCGCGGATGCGCCCCACGATCATGATCAGCTCCATCGTTTCCGCCATCAGCCTGCGAAAACCGTGATGCGGCCGCGTGACGGGTTTTTTCTTATTGATAAAAGACGTCAGCACGAAAGCGAACAGCGCGTACATGAGGAGCCAGAACACGTACGCGGCGAGAAACAGCAGCAGGATGCGCACGATGAACCACCACGCTTCGCACGGCACGAATACAGAGGACAGCAGCGCCGCCGTTCCGGCGCTCAGCAGCAGAATGACGATCCAGATCAGCATAAGCAATTCCAACCTTTCCTTATAACAGTATAGCGAAAACCGTGCCGGATTTCAATCATTTCTAAAGGAAGGTTTTTCCAAAAGCAAAAAAAGGAGGGGAGACCTCCTTTCAGCTTGTCAAAAAACCTTTTGACAAGCTGAGCAGGCTGTTGGGAAGGGTGGCAGAATTCGTGTTTTCACGATGGAGCTATACTGAAGTATGCGACTGAGTGAAAACACGAATAGTTTGCGACGAAATAATAGAAAGAAAGGGCATTTTTCTGCCCTTTCATCCTGCAAGTGTTCATTCGAAACATATCGCCGCAAACGGTCTGACCCCTTTTACGACAGCCTGAAAGGAGGGGAGACCTCCTTTCCGTCACCCCGCGTTTTCGCCCTGCGTCAGGGCGAGCAGATTGTTTAAGAGCGCGTCGAGCAGCGCGCGGATGCGGGTTTCGAGCTCGCAAGCGGGCTTTCGCGGACGACCGACGCGCGGCGCGTCGGGATCGCGCACGAATGGGTCAGGCACCGGATGGCCATCGGCGATCAGGGCGCTGCGCGCGGCGCGGACACGCTCGGGATGCGCCTTCAAAAGCGCGCGGTACTTGTTCTGATAGCGCAGCATGCGCCGCGTGTCGCCGCCCGCCATCGTAAGCGTGCATGCGCGCACCGATTGCCCGTTTGCCAGTGCCAGAAGAACGGTCGCTAAAAGCTCATCGGTCTCCTTCTCGGAGAAGGGAAGGAACGCCGGCTCCGCTTTTTCGGCGGGTTTCAACTGCGTGTAGTAGTGATTCCGGACGCTGTTCGGTCTTCGGTCGGTCTGCTCGGCGATCGCGTCGAACGCCGTTTTCAGCGGCTGACGCATCCGCCGTGCGTTGTGCGCGGCGTTCATCAGCGCGGCGTCCTCCTCTTCGGTCCAGCCCATATGGGTTCCTTTCATGGTTTCACCTCCTTTGGTTTGTACGGAGTATGGACGTGTTTTTGATTGCCTATACCAATCTATGCAGCGCAAAACGGCGGCAGTAAAAAATATTCAGATTTTTATGAATTTTCTTCTTGACATATTGTTGCGAACATGATATTATTCCAAATTGCATTATGATGCCTATACTGTGGTAATATGCCCCCAAAGGCTAAGCGGATTGAAATAAAGCAAGTCGTTTTCGGGACAAAAGACACAGGAAGGAAGGAATACATGCCGCCTCCGCGGGCGGGGGAACACGCCCGAAATATTTCAAAGACATCAGCAAGGAGAGAACGCAATGATGCATGACGTCAAGATGGGGAAACGGACAAGAAAGAGCTTTTCGCACATTTCCGAAGTTCTTGAAATGCCCGATCTCATTGAGGTGCAGAAGAATTCCTATTACCACTTCCTGAAAGAAGATCTGCGTGAAGTTTTTAACGACATCTCGCCGATCGTCGATTTTTCCGGAAAGCTCGTTCTGGAATTTGTGGACTACCGGATCGATCTGGATAAGCCCAAGTATTCCATCGAAGAGAGCAAGAGCCGCGACGTGAACTATGCGGCGCCCTTGCGCGTGACCGTGCGCCTGATCAATAAGGAAACCGGCGAGGTCAAGCAGCAGGAGGTCTTTATGGGCGACTTCCCGCTGATGACGCCGCAGGGCACGTTCATTATTAACGGCGCGGAGCGTGTTATCGTTTCGCAGCTCGTCCGTTCGCCTGGCGCATACTATTCCGCGACGACCGACAAGATGGGCAAGCAGCTTTTCTCGAGTCAGGTCATCCCGAACCGTGGCGCTTGGCTGGAGTACGAGACCGACTCGAACGGCGTTCTGTACGTCAAGATCGACCGCCAGCGCAAGGTCTATATCACCGCGCTGCTCCGTGCGATCGGTTACGGCACGAACGCTGAGATCCTCGACGTTCTGGGCAACGACGAGCGCCTCGAAGCGACACTCGCGAAAGATCCGAACCGTTCTGTCGTGGACGGTCTCGTCGAGATCTACCGTCGTCAGCGCCCCGGCGAGCCGCCGACGGAGGAAAGCGCGCGCAACCTCCTGCACGGGCTGTTCTTCGACAACCGCTATGACCTGGCGCGCGTCGGCCGCTACAAGTACAACAAAAAGCTCGCTCTGAAGGCGCGTATCCGCGATCAGATCGCCGATGAGACCGTCGTCAACGAGGAGACGGGCGAGATCTTCGTCGAGGAAGGCCAGAAGATCGACAAGGCGACCGCGGAAGCGATCCAGAACGCGGGCATCAACTCCGTTTGGGTTACGACTGAGGAATTCGGCCGCGTCAAGATCGTGGGCAACTACTTCGCGTCTGCGGCGGGCTTCCTGCCGTTCGCGCCGATCGAAGCAGGTCTCAACGAGGACGTGCATATCCCGACGCTGAAAGCGCTCCTGAAGCAGGCTGCAGACGAGGGAATCGAGGGCGACGCGCTGAAGGACTTTTTGCGCAAGCACTATGACGACCTGATCCCGCGCCACATCGTTCCGGACGATATGGTCGCTTCGGTCTCCTACCTCATAAACCTGCCGTACGGCATCGGCAAGACGGACGACATCGACCACCTCGGCAACCGTCGCATCCGTTCGGTCGGCGAGCTTCTGCAGAACCAGATCCGCGTCGGTCTGACCCGTCTCGAACGCGTCGTGCGCGAGCGCATGGGACTTCAGGACATGGACGTGGTCATGCCGTCGAACCTGATCAATATTCGCCCGGTCACCGCGGCGATCAAGGAGTTCTTCGGTTCTTCGCAGCTCTCGCAGTTCATGGACCAGACGAACCCGCTTTCCGAGCTCACGCATAAGCGCCGTCTTTCCGCGCTCGGTCCGGGCGGTCTGAACCGCGACCGCGCGACGTTCGAGGTTCGCGACGTTCACTACTCGCATTACGGCAGAATGTGCCCGATCGAGACGCCGGAAGGTCCGAACATCGGTCTGATCAACTCGCTGTCCACCTATGCGCGCATCAACGAGTACGGCTTCATCGAAGCGCCGTACCGCGTGATCGACAAGGAAAACCGCATCGTCACCGACGAGATCGTCTATCTCACCGCGGACGAAGAGGACGGCGCGATCGTCGCGCAGGCGAACGAGCCGATCGACGAGAATACGCATTGGTTCAAACGCGATCGTCTGGTTGCGCGTCAGCTCGATCAGATCATCGAGGTTAAGAATAACGAAGTCGATTACATCGACGTTTCCCCGAAGCAGCTCGTTTCCGTCGCAACGGCAATGATCCCGTTCCTTGAGAACGACGACGCAAACCGCGCGCTGATGGGTTCGAACATGCAGCGTCAGGCGGTTCCGCTTCTGAAACCCGAAGCGCCCATCGTGGCGACCGGCATGGAGCACAAGGCTGCCGCGGACTCCGGCATCACGGTGCTTGCGGAGTGCGACGGCACCTGCACGTACGTTGACGCGGACACGATCGAGATTACCAGCGACGCGGGCGTTCCGTACCGCTATAAGCTTCTGAAGTTCCGCCGCTCGAATCAGGGCACCTGCCTGAACCAGCGCCCGATCGTCGAGCATGGCGAGCGCGTGAAGAAGGGCGACGTCATCGCGGACGGCGCATCGACGCAGGGCGGCGAGATCGCGCTCGGCCGCAACATCCTGATCGGCTTCATGACGTGGGAAGGCTACAACTACGAGGACGCGGTCCTGATCTCCGAAAAGCTCGTCAAGGAAGACGTGTACACGTCGATCCACATCGAGGAGCACGAGGTCGAAGCGCGTGAAACGAAGCTCGGGCCGGAAGAGATCACCCGCGACATCCCGAACATCGGCGAGGACGCGCTTGCGCAGCTCGACGAGAACGGCATTATCCGCCCCGGCGCGGAAGTGCGTTCGGGCGATATCCTCGTCGGCAAGGTCACCCCGAAGGGCGAGACCGAGCTGACGGCGGAGGAGCGGCTCCTTCGCGCGATTTTCGGCGAGAAGGCGCGCGACGTGCGCGACACGTCTTTGCGCGTGCCGCACGGCGAGGGCGGCGTGGTCGTCGACGTCAAGATCTTCACTCGAGAGAACAAGGACGAGCTGAGCCCGGGCGTGAACCAGATGGTTCGCGTATACATTGCGCAGAAGCGCAAGATCTCCGTCGGCGATAAGATGGCAGGCCGTCACGGCAACAAGGGTGTTATTTCCCGCATCCTCCCCGAAGAGGATATGCCGTTCCTGCCCGACGGTACGCCGCTGCAGATCGTTCTGAACCCGCTCGGCGTTCCGTCCCGTATGAACATCGGTCAGATCCTCGAGCTGCACCTCGGCATGGCGTGCAAACGGCTCGGCATCGAGATCGCGACGCCGGTCTTCGACGGCGCAACCGAAGAGGACATCAAGAACCTGCTCGTGAAGTCCGGGTTTGACGAAGACGGAAAGACGATCCTGTACGACGGCAGAACGGGCGAACCGTTCGAGAACCGCGTCTCGGTCGGCTACATGTACTATCTGAAACTCCATCACCTGGTCGACGACAAGATCCACGCGCGTTCCACGGGCCCGTACAGCCTCGTCACGCAGCAGCCGCTGGGCGGCAAGGCGCAGTTCGGCGGACAGCGTTTCGGCGAGATGGAAGTCTGGGCGCTCGAAGCGTACGGCGCCGCGAACACGCTGCAGGAGATTTTGACCGTCAAGTCCGACGACGTGGTCGGCCGTGTCAAGACCTACGAGAGCATCGTCAAGGGCGAGAACGTCAAGCCTTCCGGCGTGCCCGAATCGTTCAAGGTCCTGATCAAGGAACTGCAGTCTCTGGGTCTCGATATGCGCGTGCTGAGTGAAACGCGTGAAGAGATCGAGATCGGCGAGGACGACGATGAGGAGACACGCTTCACCGACAATATCAACATCTCCGGTCTTGAGGATACCCCGAACCTGCCGATGTCCGAAGAGGATGACGACGAAGATCTGGGCGATCTCGACGACTTTGACGATTTCGATGACGATGAAGGCTCCGACATGGACGGCATGCTGATCGACGACGAATTCGACCTCGAAGATGACATGGATCTGGATCTCGGTGACGAGGAAGATCCCGAATAACGTGCGAAAGGAGACAGCAAATGTTTGATTTAACCGAATTTGATGCTCTGCAGATCGGTCTGGCTTCCCCGGAAAAGATCCTTGAGTGGTCCCACGGCGAGGTCAAAAAGCCCGAAACGATCAATTATCGCACTCTGAAGCCCGAAAAGGACGGTCTGTTCTGCGAACGGATCTTCGGACCGACGAAGGACTGGGAATGCCATTGCGGACGCTATAAGCGCGGCAGATATAAAGGCATCGTCTGCGACAAGTGCGGCGTGGAAGTCACGCGCGCCAAAGTGCGCCGCGAGCGCATGGGTCACATCGAGCTGGCGGTTCCCGTTTCCCATATCTGGTACTTCAAGGGCATTCCGTGCCGCATGAAGATGCTGCTGGATATGAGCCCGAAGGAACTGGAACAGGTTTTGTACTTTGCGGCGTACGTCGTCGTCGATCCCGGCACGACCACGCTCAGAAAAAAGCAGGTGCTTTCCGATAAGGAGTACCGTGAATATCAGGAGCAGTTCGGCGAGAAGTCGTTCCGTGCAGGCATGGGCGCGGAAGCGATCCGCGAGCTCCTTTGCGAGATCGACCTCGAAAAGCTTGATGAAGAGCTGCGTTTCGAGGTTGAACACAGCGGCGGACAGAAGCGCGCAAACGCGATCAAGCGTCTGGAAGTCGTCGAAGCGTTCTTAAAGAGCGGCAACCGCCCCGAATGGATCATCCTGACGGTGCTGCCGGTCATTCCGCCGGAGCTTCGCCCGATGGTTCAGCTCGACGGCGGACGGTTCGCGACGAGCGATCTGAATGACCTCTATCGCCGCGTTATCAACCGCAACAACCGCTTAAAGAGACTTCTCGAGCTGCGCGCGCCGGATATCATCGTCCGCAACGAAAAGCGCATGCTGCAGGAAGCGGTCGACTCTCTGATCGACAACGGCCGCCGTTCGCGCCCGGTTACGGGTCCCGGCAACCGGCCGCTTAAGTCGCTTTCCGACATGCTGCGCGGCAAGCAGGGACGCTTCCGTCAGAACCTGCTCGGCAAGCGCGTAGACTATTCCGGCCGTTCGGTTATCGTCGTCGGTCCGGAGCTCAAGATGTATCAGTGCGGTCTCCCGAAGGAGATGGCGCTGGAGCTCTTTAAGCCGTTCGTGATGAAGAAGCTCGTCAAAGGCGGCTTCGCGCAGAACGTCAAGGGCGCAAAGCGCATGGTCGAGCGCGGCGTGACCGAGGTATGGGGCGTATTGGAGGAGGTCATCAAGGACCATCCCGTTATGCTCAACCGCGCGCCGACGCTGCATCGTCTGGGCATTCAGGCGTTCGAGCCGGTCCTCGTTGAGGGCCGCGCAATCAAGCTGCATCCGCTCGTATGTACCGCGTTCAACGCGGACTTCGACGGCGACCAGATGGCGGTTCACGTACCGCTTTCGGTCGAGGCGCAGGCCGAAGCGCGCTTCCTGATGCTCGCATCCAACAACATTCTGAAACCGCAGGACGGCAAGCCCGTCGTCTGCCCGACGCAGGACATGGTCATGGGCTGCTACTACCTGACGCAGCAGCGCGACGGCGTCAAAGGCGAGGGCAAGGCGTTCTCCTCCGAAGAGGAAGCGATCATGGCGTATCAGACCGGTGAAGTCGCACTGCAGGCGAAGGTCAAGATCCGCTTAAAGCGCGAATGGCAGGGTGAAACGATCTATAAGATCTGCGACACGTCCGTCGGCCGCGTACTGTTCAACAACGCGCTGCCGCAGGACCTCGGCTTTGTCGAAAGAAACTGCGCGGACGATATGTTCAAGCTCGAGGTTGACTCGCTCGTTAAGAAGAAAGACCTCGGCAAGATCGTCGACGCGTGCTACAGAAAGCACGGCCCGACGCAGACCAGCGAAACGCTTGACCGCATCAAAAAGCTCGGCTACTCGTACTCGACTCGCGGCGGCGTCACCGTCGGCTTCCAGGATATCCGTGTTCCGGCTGAAAAGAAGGAACTCGTTTCCGAAGCGGAAAAGAAGGTCGTCGAGATCGACAACTACTTCCGCATGGGTCTCCTCAGCAACAAGGAGCGCAGAGATCGCGTGATCAAGGTCTGGGAACAGACGACCGAAGACGTTACCAAGGCGCTGATGGGCTCGCTCGACGCGTACAACCCCATCTTCATGATGGCGGACTCCGGCGCGCGCGGCAGCCAGGCGCAGATCCGTCAGCTCGCGGGTATGCGCGGTCTGATGGCGGACCCGTCCGGTCAGATCATCGAGGTTCCGATTCGCGCAAACTTCCGCGAAGGCCTGTCCGTTCTGGAGTTCTTCATCTCCTCGCACGGCGCGCGTAAAGGTCTTGCCGATACGGCGCTTCGTACGGCGGACTCCGGTTACCTCACGCGTCGTCTTGTCGACGTTTCGCAGGACGTCATCGTGCGCGAAGTCGACTGCTTCGCGGAGCGCAACGACACGCCTCGCGGCATGTGGATCTCCGCGATTGCCGAGGGCAACAAGATGATCGAGCCGCTTTCGGCGCGCATTGAAGGCCGCTACGCGATCGACCCGGTCTTCCATCCGGAAACCGGCGAACAGCTCTGCGAAGGCGATCACATGATCTCACACGACGAAGCGCTGGCAATTGAAAAGGCGGGCGTCAAGGAAGTCTACTGCCGCTCGGTTCTGACCTGCCGCACAGAGCACGGCGTCTGCTGCAAGTGCTACGGCGCAAACCTTGCGACCGGCGGTCACGTCGATATCGGCGAAGCGGTCGGCATCATCGCGGCGCAGGCGATCGGCGAACCCGGCACGCAGCTTACGATGCGTACGTTCCACACCGGCGGCGTCGCATCCAGCGAGGACATCACGCAGGGTCTTCCGCGTGTTGAGGAGCTGTTCGAAGCGAGAAAGCCGAAGGGACTTGCGACCATCACGGAGATCTCCGGTACGGTCCGCATCGACGAGGCGAAGCATCGCGCGATCATCACCAACGACGAGGGCGAAGCGGAGAACTATCTGATCCCGTTCGGCTCCAAGCTGAAGGTTGCGGACGGCGACCGCGTCGAGGCGGGCGACGAGCTCACCGAAGGTTCCGTCAACCCGAACGACATCCTGAAGATCAGAGGCGTCAAGGGCGTGCAGGCTTACCTCCTGAAGGAAGTCCAGAGCGTCTACCGTCTGCAGGGCGTTGAGATCTCCGATAAGCATATCGAGGTCATCATCCGCCAGATGCTCCGCAAGGTGCAGATCGAGGACGCGGGCGACACGAATCTGCTCCCGGGCGAGCTGTGCGACAGCTTCCGCTTCGAGGAAGAGAACGAAAAGCTGATCGAGCAGTACGAAACCGCGCTGCAGGAAGCGCAGGAGAAGGGCATCGAAGAGCCTGCTGAGCCGGTTCTTGCAAAGGCAAAGCGCAAGCTTCTGGGCATCACCAAGGCCGCGCTCGCAACCGAGTCGTTCCTGTCCGCGGCTTCGTTCCAGGAGACCACGCGCGTGCTGACCGAAGCAGCCATCAAGGGCAAGATCGATCCGCTCGTCGGCCTCAAGGAAAACGTCATCATCGGCAAGCTGATTCCTGCCGGCATCGGACTGAAGCGCTATCGCAACGTTGAAGTGAGCGAGGCGCAGAACGTTCCGACGGATGCGGAGTAACGCCATGGACGAACGCCGTCTGACCGATACGGAATGCGCGCTTTACGGAACAAAATCCTGCGCGCTGCTGAATATGCCGGACTGCGAGAAGTGCCCGTTAAAGGGCCGCATCGCAGACCCGGCGATTCACGACGATCTCAGGCTGTTCTGCAATCTGCAGCCGGAAGGCTCGATCGCGCAGCTTTTCGAAAGCGAAACGTGCACGCTGTGCAAGGAAGAACCGAAAGGAAAGCCTTCGTGCTTCGCGGTCTTCGACATGGCGCACACCGAGCCGAAAAAGCTCGCGACGCGCAAGTGGCTGTCGAAAAACGAGACCGGGTTTATGGTCCCGCTGCAGTTTGCGTGCTGCTCGAAATGCCGCCGCAGGATTCTGCTTTCGTCGTATCTCCCGTTGATTACGCCGATTGTCCTGCTTTTGATCACGCTGCCGCTTGTGCTTCCCGAACACATGGCGCAGGGCCTTCGAAAGGTCGCCATGTGGCTGCCGCTTGCAATCGTCGCGTTTGCGATCATCGGCGGCTACGCAATCGGAAAAGTGCTGAGCGTTCTCTACAGGCGCAAGTGTGAATCGAGCATGTATGTTGACGTGCGCACACATCCGTTTGTCGACGCGATGACGGAAAAAGGATGGCGTCCGCTGTTCAACGATCGTCAGGCGCACATCGCGTTCACGAAAAAGCGGATCGATAAGGGACTGGGCAGCGCGCCCGGCACCGTGTATGAGATGCCGGATTGGAAAGAAAACGGCGCGGAAAATGAAATTTCCGATTGACAAGATTGACTTTGTCTGATATATTACCTATTTGGCGGTGCTTGTGATTTCAGCACCGTCAAAACCCTGTTTTCGGAAGAATACGGGGCAAAACCACGGACAATATCCTCTGATTTGGGTTGCAGAGGGATTGATTGATACATTATTTGAAATATTATTTAGGAGGAAACATCTGAATGCCGACCATTAACCAATTGGTTCGCAAGGGCAGACAGCCCGTGGAATATAAGTCCACGGCGCCCATTCTGAAGCAGTGCCCGCAGCGTCGCGGCGTCTGCACCGCAGTCCGTACGATGACGCCGAAAAAGCCGAACTCCGCACTGCGTAAAATCGCTCGTATCCGTCTGACCGACGGTCTCGAAGGTACCGCGTATATCCCCGGTATCGGTCACAATCTGCAGGAGCACTCCGTGGTTCTGATCCGCGGCGGTCGTGTAAAGGACCTGCCGGGCGTTCGTTACCACATCATCCG
The DNA here is from genome assembly GCA_017388175.1 of Clostridia bacterium. Classification (GTDB taxonomy): domain Bacteria; phylum Bacillota; class Clostridia; order Christensenellales; family CAG-138; genus UBA3792. The sequence goes on from JAFOTD010000007.1 coordinate 44,204, forward strand.
CGGTGCTCTGGATACCGCAGGCGTTGCAAACCGCAAGCAGGCTCGCTCGCTGTACGGTGCGAAGCGCCCCAAGAAATAAGGAGGACACACCATGCCGAGAAGAGGTTTTATTCCGAAGAGAGAAGTTCTTCAGGATCCTATCTATAAGAGCGTTGTGGTCACCAAGCTCATCAACCAGGTCATGCTGGACGGCAAGCGCGGCGTAGCGCAGAAGGCCGTTTACGATGCGTTTGAGATCATCAATCAGAAGACGGGCAAGGACGCGCTCGAAGCGTTTGAGCAGGCGATGAACAACATCATGCCGGTCCTCGAAGTCAAAGCACGCAGAGTCGGCGGTTCGACCTATCAGGTCCCGATCGAGATCCGTGCGGAGCGCCGTCAGACTCTGGGCCTGCGCTGGCTCGTGAGCTATGCGCGCAGCCGCGGCGAGCGCACGATGGCGGAGCGTCTCGCGGGCGAGATCATGGATGCCTGCAACGAACAGGGCAACGCCGTCAAGAAGAAGGAAGACACCCATAAGATGGCAGAGGCCAACAAGGCGTTTGCACATTATCGCTGGTAATGCGGGATACTGCGC
>JAFOTD010000065.1 GCA_017388175.1 Clostridia bacterium
CGATATGGAACTTGTGGGCATCGCGGATCTTGCGCCTACGCTTGCGATCCGCGCGCTGCGCGAAAACGATATGATCGGCGCGAACAACGTCAGGTACAATCTGTATCTGGTCGACGGCGCGGACAAAGAAGCGTTCGACCGCTATGATATTCCGGTCGCGGGCACGTTCGAGGAACTGTGTAAAAGCGTCGATATCATGCTCGATTCCTCGCCGGGTGGCGTCGGCGCAAAGAATAAAGAGCTCTATCAGAAGGTCGGCGTCAAGGCGATCTTCCAGGGCGGCGAAAAGAACTCCGTCGCGGACGTGTTCTTCCACGGCTACGCGAACTATGAAAAGGGCGTCGGTCAGGACTACCTGAAGCTCACGAGCTGCAACACCACCGGTCTCATCCGTACCGTCGACTGCCTCGACCGCGAGATCGGCATCGAAAAGGTCGCGATCACGATCATCCGCCGCGTCGCGGACCCGGGCGATTATCACCGCGGACTCACCAACGCGCTGCAGATCGACAAAGCGCCGTCGCACCAGGCGGTCGACCTGATGACGATCATGCCGCACGTCGAAGCGACGGGCATCCTCGTGCATACGCCGGTCACACACGGACACATCATCACCGTGCTCGCAACCGCCAAGGACGGCAAAAAGATCACGCGTGAGATGGCGCTCGAGGCGTTCCGGAAGCACCCGCGCATCCGCACCGTCACGATCGACGAGGGCTTCAAGGGCAACGCGAGTCTGTTCAAATACGCGCGCGATCTCGGCAACCGCAGAGGCGATATGTACGAGATCGGGCTCTGGGAGGACAGCATCGTCGAGAGCGGCAACGACATCATGTACGCGATCAACATTCCGCAGGAGAGCGTGACGATCCCCGAAACGATCGACGCGATCCGCGCCGCAATGAAGATGCAGCTCACCCGCGAGGAAGGCACCGCAAAGACCAACGAATATCTGAAGATCGGTCGGTTCAAGAAACTGCAGAAATAACAGAGAGGTTCAACATGCGATTCGGGATCAGAACGCTGGACGAACTCGAGGTACGCGGCAAAACGGTCCTTTGCCGTGTGGATATCAATCAGCCCGTGGATCGTGATGCGGGGACGCTGAAAAGCATAAACCGCATCACGGCCTGCGTGCCGACGATCCGCGAGCTCAGCGAAAAAGGCGCCAGAGTCGTCCTGCTGGCGCATCAGGGCAGCGATATCGAGTACAAAAACTTTTATACGACAAGGCCGCATGCGGCGATCCTTTCCTCACTTCTCGGAAAAGAAGTGCAGTGGATCGACGACGTTTGCGGTCCCGCGGCAAGGCAAGCCATTCGCGATCTAAAGGATGGCGATGTTTTGCTTTTGGACAACGTACGATTTGTCGCCGAGGAACAGACGCTGTTTGAAAAGAACCTGCGGCTCACGCACGAGCAGCAGGCAAAGACGCTGCTTGTAGAGAAGCTCGCGCCGCTTGCGGACCTGTATGTGTGCGACGCCTTTGCTGCGGCGCACCGCGATCAGCCGAGTCTGTGCGGGTTCGAGCAGGTGCTTCCCTCTGCGATGGGGCGGCTGTTTGAGAAGGAATACTGCACCGTATCGTCGGTCATGGAAAACCCGGAACGTCCGTGCGTGTTTGCGCTGGGCGGCGCGAAGATCGCCGACGCATTTCAGATGATGCAGACGGTTCTCGAACGCGGGATCGCCGACACGATCCTCACCGGCGGTCTGGTGGCGAACATCTTTTTGATCGCGCTCGGACACGAGATCGGCCGCGGCAGCCGCGCGTTCATTGTGAAATCAAACTATACGGAGTTTTTTGATCGCGCAAAGGAGCTCTACCGGCAGTTCGGCGAGCGAATCCGTCTGCCGGAGGACCTTGCGTGGGTCGAGAACGGCGAACGGCGTGAAGCGTCGGTTTTCCTGATGCCGGAGGACGTATCCGCCGTCGACGTCGGGCATGCGACCGCCGAGGCATACCGGACCTGCATCCTTTCCGCCAAGACGGTGTTTGTCAACGGTCCGATGGGCGTCTTTGAACAGGAGCCGAGCGAATACGGCACCAAGGCGCTTTGGCAGGCGCTTGCCGATACCGAGGGCTTTACGGTGCTCGGCGGCGGCGACAGCATCACCGCGACCGAGAAATACCGCCTGACCGACCGGATCGGCTATATCTGCACCGGCGGCGGCGCACTGATCCGTTTTCTGAGCGGCGAGGAACTGCCGGTCGTCAAGGCGCTCCGGCACGGTTCCCTGCTGCCGCAACGATAAGGAGGAGAGTTTATGGAATACCAGGAACAAAAGGATCTCCGGGCGTTTGCGATCCGCATCCGCATGGCGGCGCTTGAGGCGATCCATTCGATCGGGTCCGGTCACGTCGGCGGCGCGATGAGCATCGCCGATACGCTGGCCGTGCTCTACGGGCGCGAAATGAACGTCCGCCCCGAGGATCCGAAATGGGCGGATCGCGACTGTCTCGTCGTTTCAAAGGGACACGCGGGTCCGGCGGTTTATGCGACGCTCGCTTTGAAAGGGTTCTTCCCCTATGAGGAACTCAAGACCCTGAACCGCGGCGGAACACGGCTTCCGAGCCACTGCGACCGGAACAAAACGCCCGGCGTCGACGTCACGACCGGCTCTCTCGGACAGGGCACCTCGCAGGCGGCGGGTCTTGCGCTCGGAAACCGGATCAAGGGGCGGAAGAACCGCGTCTTTCTGATCGTCGGGGACGGCGAAGCGGAAGAGGGTCAGTGCTGGGAGTCCTTCCTGTTCGCGAGCGCGAAAAAGCTTTCGAACCTCGTCGTGCTGATCGACTGGAACAAGCGCCAGCTGGACGGCTATCTCGACGACGTTCTGCCGATGGGCGATTTTGTCGCCAAGATGGAGGCGTTCGGCTTTGATACCGTCATGGTCGACGGCGGCGACGTGGCGCAGATCGCCGCCGCGCTCGAACGTACGCGCGCGGGCGGCGACAAGCCGTATGCAATCGTGCTTGACACCGTCAAGGGTCACGGTGTGGACGAGGTCGAACAGACCGCCATGAACCACAGTATGCCGGTGACCGACGAACGCTTTGAACGATGGACCGCCGAGCTCAGGCAGAAACTCGAAGCACTGGAGGGCTGAACCATGAAGATCGTTTATAACGGAGAACTGAATCCGCGCCTTTGCAAGGACGTGCTGGGTGAAACGATCGCCGAAATCGTGAATGCGGACGAAAACGCGATCTATCTCGACGCCGACCTGATGAGCTGCATCAGCACGCTGAAATGGGCGAAGGCAAACCCGGAGCGCGCTGTCGACTGCGGCATCGCCGAAGCCAACATGGCGGGCGTCGCGGCCGGACTTGCGGTCGCAGGGTTCAAGCCGATCATCCACAGCTTCGGCACATTTGCATCGCGCCGCATCTATGACCAGATCTTCCTGTCCGGCGGCTACGCGAAGAACGACATCACCGTTATCGGCACCGATCCCGGCGTCACCGCCACAATGAACGGCGGCACACATATGCCGTTCGAGGACGTTGCGCTTTATAACGCGCTTCCCGGTGCGACCGTCATCGACGCGTCCGATCCTGTATGTCTTATCAGCGTTCTCAAACAGTGTCAGAACCGTCCGGGCATCAAGTACATCCGCGTCGGCAGAAAACAGCTTGCGCGCATCTATGCGGACGGAAGCGAACTTGAGATCGGCAAGGCCGTCACGCTCAGAGAAGGGACCGACGCCGTCATTTTCGCCGCGGGGCTGATGCTGCACGAAGCGCTGCAGGCCGCCGCTTCGCTGGAGGCGCAGGGCGTTTCCGCCGCCGTCGTGGACTGCTTCACGATCAAGCCGATCGATGCGGACGCGATCGAAGCATGGGCGAAGAAATGCGGCGCCGTCGTCGTCGCGGAAAACGCCAACCGTCACGGCGGTCTGTACGATATGATCCTTGAAGTGCTGGCGGAGCGCTGCCCCGTCCCCGCCGCCGTCGTCGCGGTCGAGGACGAGTTCGGCGAAGTCGGCACGCAGGGATACCTTCAGGAGCGGTTCGGTCTGACCGCCGCGCATATCGAAGAACAGGTCAGGGCCGTCCTCGCAAGGAAATAGTATGAAACTGCGATTCGGGTTCGGCACCGGCTTTCAGGAAGTCGACGTGCCGGATGAAAATCTGATCGGCGAGCTGCACGCAAACGAGGTTCCCGTCGGACTGACCGGCGAGGCGGAGGTCGAACGCGCGCTCAAAACCCCCATAGGATCGCCGCGGCTTCGGGACATTGTGCACAGGGGCGAGACGGTTGCGATCGTCACCAGCGACATCACGCGTCCGATGCCGACCGCAAAAGTCATGCCCGCGCTGCTCGACGAACTGTACGCAGGCGGCGTGCGTCCCGAAGACATCACGCTCGTCTTTGCGCTCGGCAGTCACCGCAGACAGACCGACGAGGAAAAGCGCCGGCTCGCGGGCGAACGCGCCTGGAACGAGATCCGCTGCGCGGACAGCGATCCGGAGGATTGCGTGCCGTTCGGTACGACCTCGCGCGGAACGCCGGTGGACATCACGCGCGTTGTGGCAGAGGCCGACCGCAGGATCTGTCTCGGCAACATCGAGTACCACTATTTCGCCGGCTATTCCGGCGGCGCAAAGGCGATCATGCCCGGCGTATCCACGCGCGCGGCGATCCAGGCGAATCACAGCCGGATGGTACAGCCCGAATGCTGCGCCGGCGCGTTGGAAACGAATCCGCTGCGCATGGACATCGAGGAGGCCGGCGCGATGGTCGGCATCGACTTCATTCTCAACGTCGTGCTCTCGGAACACAAGGAGATCCTCTGCGCCGTTGCGGGCGACGCCGTCAAGGCGCATC
>JAFOTD010000039.1 GCA_017388175.1 Clostridia bacterium
ATCACCTACCCCGGTTCTGCGCTCGGCGGGATCACCTTCTACAGCTACCGCGTCGTACAGACATTCTTCTATCACGGACTGCTGTTTGCATACGGGTTCCTGAACCTTGCATGGGACGTCGTGGAGCTGAAGTGGAGCAGGATCTGGCACTGTGCTGTGGTGCTTGTGTGCCTCGAGCTTTGGGCGGGTCTCGGTAATTTCTCCTACAATCACGGGGACGAGCATTTCGACTGGCTGTTCATCACGGGTTCCACCTATCCCTTCATTCCGAAGCCCCTGATGCCGGTTGTCGTGTTCGTTGCCATCATGGGTATGGTGGCCATCATCTATGCCCTGTACTTCCTGTTCCGCCGTCTGCTGAACAGGAACAAGCCGACCGACGCCGCGCCTGCGGAGGCGAAATGACGGTTCCGAAATGAATCTTGCGGACAGGCAGCCTTCGGGCTGCTTGTTTTTGTGGGATCATCTCCGTCGCAGGGCGGGTTGAAACGGCCGCACCAACCGTGTATAATAGATGCAGACCCGGTCAGGAGGTACTTATGATTATCAACGCGATCCCGTTCACGCTCAAGGACGGACGGTCGGCAATGATCCGCAGCCCGAAGGAAGAAGACGTTCCCGGGATGCTGGACTATCTTCGACAGTCTGCTGGGGAGACGGATTTTCTGCTCCGCTATCCGGAGGAATGCGACAAATACACGCCGGAAAGCGAAAAGGCGCTGTTTGCGCAGATCAACGCATCCGATCACGATGCCATGCTCGTTTGTCTTGTGGAGGGCAAAATCGCCGGAAACTGTCAGATCGCATGGCGGACGGGCATCAAAACGCGGCACCGCGCACGCGTTGCGATCGCGATCTTGCGTGAATACTGGAATCAGGGCATCGGCACGTGCCTGTTTCGGGAACTGATCCGCATTGCCGAAGCAAACGAAAACATCCTGCAGATGGAGCTCGAATTCATCGAGGGCAACGTCCGCGCAAGAGCGTTGTACGAAAAGATGGGATTCAGGATCACCGGCGTCACGCCGAACGCGATCCGGCTGAAGGACGGCACGCTGCTCAATGAATACGTGATGATCCGGGAGATCCGCAGATGATCTCAGCCGAAGTTTACAAACAGATCGTCTTTGAGCTGATGGACGAGTTGCCGGACGCGTTCTATAAGGAGCTTTCCGGCGGCGTGATCGTGTCGGATGCGGTAAAGGCGCCCGACTATGCCCGCGCAAACGATCTCTATACCATGGGCGAATACCGCGTGTATTCCGGCGTGCGGCAGGTCGTTCTGTACAGGGGCTCGTTCGACCGTGTGTATCCGTACGCGGATGAAGCACAGGCAAAGGACTTGCTGCGCGGCATTTTGCGCCATGAGATACGCCACCATCTGGAAGCGCTCGGCGGGATCCACGACGACACCTCTCTGGAGGCGGCGGACGAACGGCAGAAGCAGGCGTACCTCTCCCGTCACCCGGACGACCGATCGTCTCGATAAAGCGGCTCTTCCGGCAACGACGCGTTGCTTTTCAGCGTGCGGTTTTTATGATAGGATACATGCAGGAGGTGATCCCATGACAACGAAAGATGTACTGTATACGCTGCGGACAAAGGCAGGGCTCTCGCAGGACGCGCTTGCCGAGAAGGTCTACGTAACGCGGCAGGCGGTTTCACGATGGGAGACTGGTGAAACAGTTCCCGGCACGGAAACGCTGAAGCTCCTTTCAAACCTGTTCAATGTTTCCATCAATACGCTGCTCGGCTCGCCGCAGAAGCTGATCTGCCAGTGCTGCGGCATGCCCCTGGAGGATGAGATCATCGGTCGGAACGCCGACGGTTCGCTCAACGAGGAATACTGCAAATGGTGCTATGCCGACGGAACATATACGTACAGCGACATGGACGACCTGATCGACGTCTGCGTTACACATATGGTCGATGAAAACTTTACCGAGGAACAGGCGCGCGCGTATATGAAGCAGGTCCTGCCGACCCTCGATTACTGGAAGCGGTACGGGGAATTGTCCGACGACGGGCAGTTTGAAGCGTTCAAGACAAAGCTGATTGGGGAAATCAACGATCTGAACGTCGAAGGCATGCCGAAGCTCACGAGGCTGAACGCGCTCGTCGGAAGCTACGTGAATCTCGAGTACCGGCTGCCGAGCGGCATGAAGGCGAAGTTCCTGGACGACAGCACGACCTATCTCGGGAACCAGCTCGAATCCGAATTCGGCGGCGACCGGTGCTTCGGCGTGCTTGCGAACATGGATTTTATTCTGATCTGCACATATGCGGCAGGCGGCGCGGATCCCGAGCTTGTACTGTACAAAAAGAGATAACGATGCAACAATCAAGGCTCCGGAACCCCGGAGCCTTTCTTCATTACGGTTGTTGATACTTTGCGATCAGTGCGTCCATCTCGCTGTCGGAGATCTTGAACGTCTTTTTGAGCTTGCTGATCATGACGTCGCGTCTGCCCTTGATGAACGAGCGTACGCCGTCGAGGTACTTGTTCCACGAACTCATCGACGACGGATTCCCCCACTTCTTGATCTGACGCGGCATTTCGCTCTCATATTCCGCGATCATCTGATCGAGCAGATGCAAAAGCCTATCCGTGTCGTACTGCGTATACAGGATCTCCACGTACCGCTCGACAAACTTTTGACAGAAGCCCTTGTTCGATTTGAGCGCGGCAAAAACGTAAAACTTGGATTTGTATCCGTGCGGCGATTCGACGACGTTGAACGAGAAATACTTATCCATCACGTCCACACGACCGACCTGACGAAGCGCCAGATCGAGGTCGAACAGCAGCGGACGCCACTTAATCGAGCCGTCGTTCACGCGCCAGTATTTCTGATTGATCATGTCCGTATCGCATACGTACGTCCGCGCGATCAGATAGTCGATAAAATAATCCTCGTCGATCTGTTCAAGATACTCCCGGTACGCCTCGTCGCTTGACAGATTCAGCTTATACGCGTGCTCGCGCAGCGCAACCCAGTCCTTGCTGGAGCCCTGCGTGGCAACGTCGCCGTTGAAGCGGACGAGATCGACCATGTCGGGATCCGCGCCGTAATGCGTTTCCAGAAAGTCCGCGTTGAGGTCCTCGCCGAGCTCATACAATCCGTAATACTCGCCGTTGATATACAGCGCCGTCGGTCGCGAATTCGCCACCTCGACGTTCATGCCGATGCTCATGCGTGACACGAACGAATCGACGAGCCTTGCCCGATCGTTTTCCTGTCCGCCGTTGCGGAGCACGAACGCGGCGAACGAGGTAAACGGATAGTCGGGGAACAGCGGGTATTCGAGCGTGCTCATGCCGTACTGTCCGCGCATATGCACGGAGAAGGATTTCTGCCGGTACACAAGCGTCCCCTGCCCCTTGCAGCGCACGTCAGCCGGAAAGCTCACGCCGATCTTGCCGTCCGTCTCGTAATAATTGAACTGCGCCTTGCGGTCCGTTCCCTCAAGGTCCCTGTGCTTGGAAACGTTATATACCGTTTTGAAATCATCCGGCGCGATCGCCATGCACACGACCGGCACGGAATGCGGTTCGTCAAACAGATAATGGAACGTCACGACCTCGCTCTTTAAGAGCCCGTCGGCATACGCGATTGCGCGGATCACGCTGTTCCTGGAGATCGAGAGCGGCTCCGTATACAGCTTGCTCTTCTGCGTAGGCTCGCTGCCGTCCGTCGTATAATAGATCGTCGCGTTCGGATCGGGACAAGTCAGCTCGAGCGAGAACGCCTCGCCGGGATATAACGCCGTTTCGGAAAACACCGGCTGGCTCGTATAGCCCGGATAGTGTGTGTCGCTGTTCACGGTCCCCTTTGTCTTTTTGGTAAAGAACGCGCGCGGCGTCTGATTGTCACCCTCGATCCGTCCGCTCGTCATGCCGTTGCGCTGCGCGCCGGTTTGAAACGCGTCCCGGATGATGCCGTCCGGATCGGACAGATACAGCGTTTCCCCGTTGGGGCTGATTCCGAACGTGCCGTCGCCGCTCTTCCGGTTCACGGCGGACGACGTCGTTTCGATTACGGTATACCCGTGTGCTTCGAGATTCAGCGATGAGAGCCGAACCTTTTTCGGCTCCTTCAGCGAATCGCTCAGATACCAGCCATCCAGCGAAACGGCGCTGTCAGAGCCGTTATACAGTTCGATCCAGTCTTTTTCGTTGCTTCCCCGATCATGAATGGCGCATACCTCGGAGATGTATACGCCGTCAGGTTGAAAAAAACCGATCGCCTCCGCATTCTTGTCCGCGTGTCCGTTCGGCTCGCCGGGCGTCGGATAGCGGTAATAGACCTGCTCGTTGTTTTCATCGAGCCCGACCGAAACATTGTCCGGAAGTTCCGGAATTGTGACCCAGTCAAGCTCTCCGGTCCCCGAATGATACAGGTACAGATTCTCGCCCGTGCCGAGCGAGAAGCTTGCATGCAGCTCGTTGCCCACGTTCGTTTTGCCGGACAGGAACACGATCAGATACTTCCCGCCCGCAAGCGAAACGTCCCCGGGCAGCGCCCATTTCATCAGGTTTTTGGGATTGTCCGAAAGATACCAGCCGGCAAGGGAAAGCGGCTGATCCGAATTGTTAAAAAGCTCCACCCAATCGCTGCGTTCACCCTCGCTGTCGGTGATGCTGTAAGCGTTGTTTGCGAGCGCTTCGCTGATTCGAAGCGTCGACGGTCGCTTTGCGTGCAGCGTCGGATCGACAAACGGTTCATCCTCTTTATCGGGCTCGGTCTGCGGCGTCTCATCAGGGCGGTAAGGGGGATTCGCCGTGATGTCGGCGGTATTCGCTGCGCCGGGCGTCGGCGTCTCGCAATACCCGAAGGTTCCGTCCGAACGCCGCGCATACGTCACGTCCTTATACGGTATTTCCGGAACGTCAACGCGTTCAAGCTCAAACCCGTGATTGTCAAAGAGGAACAGCGTATCCCCGTACCGGCTGACGCCGAGCGGGACGCATACGTGCTGATCCTTCGTTTCACATTCCTTTTCGCAGCAATAGACGATCAGATATCCGTTTGCGGGGAGCACGCCGTACAGGTTGGCGTCGTCATAGTCCCGCGCCTCGTCGCAGAGCGTAAATCCGTCGAGCATGATATCCGTTCCGGTCGTGTTGTGCAGCTCGACCCAATCGTTCTTTAAACAGCCCCCGCACGGCAGAAGCGTATTGCGCGAGGAAATTTCGCTGATCTCGACGCCGGTGGCCGGTTCGAAGCTTTCCGGCTCCTTCACGGCAGGCTGCTGATCGAAAATCCGATCCGCGTTCGCTGCGCCGGGTGTGGGCATGTCGGAATACCCGAACGTGCCGTCCTCGCGGCGCGCATAGGAAATGTCGCGGTTCAGCTGCGGAACCGCAAGCGTATCCACGGCCTGCATGTTCTCGTTCGTCAGCACGAGCTCCTCCCCCGCCGCCTTCAGCGAAAAGCCGAGATAGATCGGCGAAACGCCGTCCCACGCAAGCGTGTCCGTCTTTTCCTTTTTGGTGGCGAGCAACAAAAGATATCCGTGCGCGGGGATCGTCACGTCCGGCAGAAGCAGCGCCTTGTCGCTGTTCTTGACGTTATCGCTCAGACCCCATCCGAGCATGTTGATATCACGATCGGACGTATTGTGCAGCTCGATCCAGTCCGTTGAGCCGTACGTCGGATCCTCATAGGTTTCTCCGTTGCTCGAAACGACCTCGTTGATGACGATCCCTCCGGATGCGCTGCCCGCATCCGATCCGCAGGCAAACAGCGCTGCCGCCGTACAAGTGCACAGCACAAGGGCAAGTATTTTTTTCCATGGTATAGACCGCATATTCGATCCTCCGATCATTCTTCCGCGCCGATGACCATCCGCAGCACTTTCGCCGCGTCCGCCGCAGTTATTTCTCCGTCGCCGTCAAGATCGCCCGCAGCGCGCATCGGCGCGTTCATTCTGGATAATCCGACGACCGTCCTCAGGATCAGCGCCGCGTCCGCCGCGGTCACCTTCCCGTCCAGATTTGCATCCCCGCGAAGTCCCTCAACAACGCGTAAAACACGCGGTTTTGCAAAGGACGCGTTCTCAAAGTAAGCAGATGCAAAGTATCCAAACCCTTTCTGAAATGCGCCGAACAGGATTGCACGGCCGTAAAAGCCGTCCGCCTGCAGGCGATCGCTGCCGTCCGCAAAATGCGACCAGGCAAACACGTCCCCCGACTCGGAAACGCACATTGTCTGGCTCGAACCGGACGTGCGCCCCAAAGCATAGGAACCGTCCGCATCCTCACACACGAACCGGTATCCGTTTTCCGTTCGCTCCGCGCGGAAGATCGCTCCCTGTGCAGCAGCAGAATAAATCGTTCCGTCCCCATTCGGATGAACGGATACGGGGTTCAGATATTGATTCTCCGCCGGCGCAGCGGGGATCGCAAGCCATTCTCCGTTGAACTGCGCGGCGATCACGTAAAGTCCTTCCTCCGGCTCCGGCACGGTATAGATTTCCGTAATCGTGCTCTCCCGGATGCCGACGAACACGAGCCCGCAATCCGCGTCCGCGGGAACCCGGAAGGACCCGCCGCAATCCAGGAGAAGCGCGCCGCCGCCTTCGATTTTCCGGCCGGTGCCGGTATACGCGGGCATATCCGGAACGGATGCGCCGATCGAAAACAGTCCCGTTTGCGCATGCAGGACGACTGCAAGGTGGAACGAAAGCGCAAGCTCGGAAAGAAGAAGCTCGTCCTCCGAACCGATCTTTTCTTTGATCGCATCGGAATACGCGCAGAGATTTCGCAGTGCTTCCTTCTGCCCGTCGGACAGTTGTTTACAGATCGCCTTCGCTTCGGTCAGCGCGGAAAGCGTTTCGGCATCCCGCCAGTACTTCAGAACGTTCCGAAACACGTCGTCGCCGCATTGCGCGCGTAGATACTCCGCAAACAGGAACGACTGTCCGTACGCGCCGACGTCGGTGGACGTCGCATCAAAGTTCTGATAACTCATGCCGTACCGGATCTTGTCGGAACGGCCGAACGCGTCGACGTACCCCTGCTCCGCGACCGAGCCCGGATAGCAAAGTTCTTCTGCCGCCATCGAAAAGCCTTCGTTCAGCCACGTGCCGATCGTCGCCTCGCTGCCCAGCATGTCCTTGTTCGCCGGGGATGCAAGAACGGCGCTGCGCAGAATCAGATGCTGAAACTCATGCGCGAGCGTACCGAAAACGATGCTCTCCCGATCCGCCATGCGCGCGTTCACGTTGATGATCGGCAGGCAGTTGTAGCTCTCCGAATCATCCGGGTCGATCACTTCGATCTCCTCGTGCGAATACAGATCGTACGAATCGAAAAAGCCGCAAACCGAGGTGCTGTTCATTGCGTAGGTAACGATATGAAGCTTACCGTCGCCCTCGAGATCGCGGAAATCGCCGAAGTATGACGTATCGCTTGGATAAATCGCCGTCTCGAACTGTTCGAGCATTGCTGCCGTCTGTTCTTCGGTAAAGGATATTGTGTCCCCTTCCATCGTCCAGATGCAGCAATGCGCGCCCTCCGCGGCAAGGCGGAACGTGCGTTTATCATACTGATACGTCATCAGATCGGTGCACACCCAGAAATCACGCATATGCGGATCCTTCTTCCCGATCGAAAGGTCCTTCCCGGTTCGATGCATGCCGGGAACGAACAGAGCGTCGCCCGAAAGTTCCGTATCCGCGGTTTTCGAGATCGTACCGGAGAAAAGCGTGTTCCCCTTTTCATCATACGGCAAGGGGTTATAGATCAGAACACGGTCCGCTTCGATCGTATGCGGTTGTGCCGATTCGCCGACCGCCGTATGCGGGAGCGCCGCAAGCAGCAGGATCGCCGCGAGAAAAATCGTAATACTGCGTTTCATGTCAAACTCCTACGCATACAGTATACCACGAATCCGGTCGGTTGAAAAGCGAAAGCGGAGCCGCATTCGCAAAATAAATGTAAGATGGTTGTAAACAATTCGGAAAAACCGGTCTTATCGGTCTGCGCGGCCTTCGATCGCGTTTTTGAGCCGGTACAGCTTGCTGCTTTCCAGCATCGCCGTTACGTGCGTTCCATCCGATTCGTGCGATTCGGAAAGGACCGTGCCGATCTCGTGCAGCACGCGGATCGCTTCGTAGCGGTCATACGGGATCACAAGCTCCACGCGCGTCTGCGATCGGTTAAGCTCCGCTTCGATCTTTGCAAGCAGACCGTCGAGCCCCGCGCCAGTTTTTGCGCTGATCGCAACGGCGTTGTCGCGCCGCCCCGGGATCGCCTCCGGAAGATCGCACTTATTATATACCTCGATGCACGGCGTGTTGCCCGCGCCTAAGGATTCAAGCACCTGTTCGGTCACGCGCATCTGCACGTCATAATACGGACAGCCCGCGTCCACAACGTGCAGAATAAGGTCCGCGTCCTTCACCTCTTCGAGCGTCGATCGAAACGCCTGGACAAGATCGTGCGGCAGCTTATTGATAAACCCGACCGTATCGGATAAAAGACACGGCGTTCCGTTCGGCAGCGTCACGCTTCGCACGACCGGATCGAGCGTCGCGAACAGCTTATCCTCGGCGAGCACGTCGCTGTCGGAAAGGACGTTCAAAAGCGTACTCTTGCCCGCGTTCGTATAGCCGACCAGCGCAACGACCGGAACGTCGCTCTTCTTTCGCACCGAGCGGCGGACGCTCCGCTGTTTTTCGACTTCCTTCAATTCCTGTTCCAGCTCATAAATACGGCGGCGGATGCGTCTGCGGTCGATCTCGAGCTTCTTTTCGCCGGGGCCGCGCATGCCCACGCCGGACGCGCCCTGTCTTGACATCGCTACGCCGACGCCCAAAAGCCTCGGCAGACGGTATTTGAGCTGCGAAAGCTCGACCTGCAGCTTGCCCTCGCGCGTTGTGGCGCGGGTCGCGAAAATATCGAGGATCAGCATCGTGCGGTCGATGACCGGCGCGCCCAAGATGCTTTCGAGATTGCGGATCTGGATCGCGGTCAGCTCGTCGTCGAAGATAAACACGTCCGCCTCCGTCGCGCTGCCGATAAGCCGCAGCTCGTCCGCCTTTCCGGAGCCGACGTAGGTCCCGTTGTCCACGGGGCGCTTGCGCTGGCGTTCGATATGAACGACGTTGACGCCTGCGGTGTCCGCAAGCGCTTTGAGCTCTTCGAGCGTATCATAGCCGTCGTCGTTGTCGATGCCGACGAGCACGGCGCGTTCCGGTTCCGACTGCGTGACCGCGTATGCGGGCGCCTTGAGACGGTTGTCTGCTTCGATCAGTGCGTTTAAAAGAGCGTCCTGCGGGAGCCGGTCGGCGCGCATCGGTCCGTAGATCAGAGGCTTGCGCTCCTCGCCCTCCATCTCGCCGACGAACGCGACGTAAACCGAGGTCGGCTGACCCTCGCGCACGCCGACCGCTGCCATTGCGTCAAGCCGCATCGAGTTCAGCGTGCCGAGATCGACGTCGGAGAGATATCCGCTGCCGTTCGGATGCGTGTGAATGCACCGTACGCCCGCGAGCCGGTCCGCGTTTCGCACGAGACGCATATCGGGCATGGAAACAGTCGAGGCGTCGCCGATCGAAACGTCCCTTACCGCGCCGCTGCGGGAAAGATATACCGAGATCTCGCGCCCGATCCGCCCGGTGTAATCCGCGAGCTTCTCGAGGAGTTCTCTCGATGCAAACACGCCGCTCGGCTGCGTTTCGTCGTAGAGCGACTGCATCTCGTTCAATATGGTATCGCGGATGCCCGCGACGTTGCCGTGAATCTTTTTCTCTTCCATATCAGTATTGTATCATATCCATCACGTCGCTGGCAAGCAGCGCGCGTTCGTTCAGCAGTTTCATCGCGCGGTCCGCGGACGTTCCTAAAAGATACGATCCAGCGCGCGCCGCGTCAAACGGTTCGAGTCCCTGCGCGAGCAACGCAACGATCAGCCCGGTCAGCACGTCCCCGCTGCCGCCTTTTGCAAGACCGGGGTTTCCGAACGTGAGAAACGCCGTCCTGCCGTTTGCATGCACGAGCGTCGTCGCGCCCTTCAAAAGCGTCGTACACGGGAACGCGCGCGCCGCGCCGAGCGGATCGGCGAGCACGTCCGGAACGGACGTTTCGAGCAGCCTTGCCATCTCTCCTGCGTGCGGCGTCAAAACGACGTTTTCGTGCAGCAGACAAAGCAGTTCCCGATGCCCCGCCATTTGGTTCAGCGCGTCCGCGTCAAGCACAAGCTTTTTGCCTGAATGCAGCGCCGCTTCGATTACAGGCGTGATATCACCCTTGCCCACGCCGCAGCCGATCCCGATCGCCTGCTTATTTTCCATAGCAGAGCACACGATCGGGGAAGCCGCTTCGCACCAGTCGTCCGTGCCGACGGGCAGCGTGATCGCCTCCGGCAGCGCCGCAAAGTACGGACGCACCGGATCCGGCATGCACACGGTGAGAAGCCCCGCGCCGCCGCGCAGCGCCGCGCGCGACGAAAGCAATGCCGCGCCAGGGTACGCGGACGAGCCGACGCAAAGCAGCGCGTGACCGTTTCGTCCTTTATGCGAATCGAACGGTCTTTTGGGAAGCAGCGGCGCAATATCCGCTTCGTCCTCTGAAAACAGCGCCGGTTTTGAGGTGTCGTCATAGAGCGGCTGCACGAGCACTTCGCCGCAAAGCGCACGGCCCTGTCCCAAAAGCATACCGGCCTTGATTGCCTGCATCGTGACCGTGCAGACCGCACAGACGGCGGCGCCCATGATTTCGCCGCTGTCCGCATGCAGGCCGGACGGCAGATCGGCGGAAACGATCGTTTTGCCGCTGCCGTTCATCCGCTCGATCAAATCCTTTTTCGAACCTTCGACCGGACGATTCAATCCCACGCCGAACAGCGCGTCGATCAAAACTTCCTTTTCAACCGGCGTCCATTCCGAAAGGACGGGAACGCCCGCCGCTCTTGCTTCGTTCAGGTAAAACGCCGTATCCGGCGTACAGCGCGCCTCGTCGCCGCATAGAACGATGCGCGCACCAATCCCGTCTCGAAACAGCAGCAGGGCCGCCGCGACGCCGTCACCGCCGTTGTTGCCCGTTCCGCAGAGCGCGGTTACCGTTTCTCCGCCGTTTTGCCGTGCTTTGACAGCGGCGGCGATTCCTTTCGCAGCCTTATGCATCAGCGCGGCCGAGGAGATGCCGGACGCGATCGCCGCGCGATCCGAAGCCCTTGCCTGTTCCGCCGTTATGATTCGCTCCATTCTTCCTCCGTGTTCAGTGCCTGCTCGTACGCTTTTCTTGATACGTCATAGGAAAACCCGCGTCCCAGAAGGCGCGAAAGCACGCGTTCGCGGCGTTTTTCAGGCTCCAGCGCGTGAAACTGCCGAAAAAACTTTTCGGCGATCACACGGGCGTTGTTTTCCTCGAAGTCAGCGTCGGCTTCATCCAGCGCGGCGTTGATATGCTCCTCCGAAAGCCCGTGCCCCTTAAGCTGTTCCCAAAGGTGCCTGCGGCTAACAGGCTTTGCCGCAAGGCGCGTTTCCACAAACCGCACGGCATAGCGCGCGTCGTCTAAAAGCCCGAGATCCATGAGCCGCGCGACCGTCACGTCCACGTCCGCTTCACCGAATTCCTTCGCGTCCAGATACGTCTGCATTTCCGATACCGTGCGATCCTTTGCCGTCAGGTATTTCATGGCGTACTCCATCGGCGAAAGCGATTTCGGCCCCTGCTGTTTCATGCCGTTCTCCTCTTTTCTGCTTTTTTAACAGTATACCACATTTCCGGCAATCTGAAAAGGAATCCATTTCCTTTGCAACCTTTTTCCGCGCTCCCGCGTTTTATTGTACGGAGGCGGACGCGATGTCGACATTTTTTGCCGTAAAAGATTGTCAAAACGCCGTCTGTTATGTATAAAAGATGTGCCCAAAATGTAACTTATTAGTAAATGCTTCTCAAAAAGGATGGTATTTTCAAAAAAAGTGTGTAAAATGAAATCATCAAAGAAGAAGGACAAGAACTGTATGAGAACGAAACGTCTTTGGCTGTTTTTGCTGCTTGCGGCAATTCTGATGCTGTGTCTCGCTTGCGGCGGAACCGGCAATTCATCCGACAGGGATACACATTCCGGAACGGGAGATAAAACCGGACCCGGCGGCGATATTGATTCCGACGTGATTTCGATCGTCACCCCCCAACCCGATGCACATCGGGATGAGCTTGACGCCATCCTTTTGCGTACAACGATGCTCGAGGGCGTAAGCATCAACGGTGTTTCCGTCGGCGGAATGACGATGGAGGAAGCGAAATCCGCCGTTCTCCCGAGCGTTGAAGCCGCGAAGAAAGATATGCAGGTGCAGGTAAAGCTCGGAGAAACGACGCATTCGTTCTCCGGCGCGACGATTCCCATGACCGACAATCTCGATCAGGTGATCAGCGAGGCGTTTGCGCTTGTACGCGAGGACAAAGGTTTTGAAGCCGTCAGCCAGGAGGTCGAGGCGATCAAAGCATCCGGCAGAGATTTCCCGATTTCGGTCTCGTTCGATCCGGCAGCACTTCGTTCCGCAGTCAACGCATTTGCCGACGCAAACGATACGAAGCCCGTCAACGCGGCGGTTTCCTATAATAAGGAAGAAAACAAGATCGACTTTCAGGCGGACGTTACCGGCGTCATAATCGACCGTGAAGCGCTCATGACAGCGCTGCTGGAGGCCAAGAGCGGCGATACCGTTACTGCGAACGCAAATGAAACGCCTGCTGAAATCAAGCTCGCTGATATCCAGTCGCAGTACGTGCTGCGCGGCACGCAAACAACCAACTATGCGTACAGCGGCAGCAGCAAGAACCGCCGCAAGAACATTGAAAAGGGCGCAAAAATGCTGACCGGCACCATCCTGCATTCGGGTCAGGAGTTCTCGATGAACGACTGCCTCGGCGTTCGCAACAAGACGAACGGCTGGTACCTCGCCGGCGCATATCAATCCGGCGATACCGTGCAGGAATACGGCGGCGGCGTCTGTCAGATTTCCACCACGCTCTATAACGCCGCGCTGAAGGCGGACATGAAGATTACAGACCGCAGGAATCACTCCATGCCGGTCCACTACATCGCCATGGGTCTCGACGCGACGATCAACTCCGTCGGAAACAAGATCGACTTTAAGTTCAAAAACAGCAGCAAAGAGGACATTCTCATCATCGCCAGAACGGATGGAAAGAATCTGACCGTTGAAATTTGGGGGATTCCCATCGTTGTGGACAGCGACGGCAAGTATGACGAGATCCGCATTCCCGATACGAAGAAGCTCAAAACGCTGAAGCCGACCGGCGAAATCGAAAAGGTTATCGACCCGACTAAGCCCGCCGGATATCGGAAAGAGGATAAAAAGCGCCGCGACGGATCCGTCTGGCAGAGCTATATCGAATACTACCTCAACGGCGTTCTGATCGAAAACGGACGCAAGGAGCTTGCGACCTCCACTTATAAGGCGTTCTCCGGCAGCGTCATTGTCGGTCCGGACGCGGAAGAAACGCCCGCGCCTTCGAAAGATCCGAAAACGCCGGATCCGACCACGCCGGGACCCGTCACGCCGGGACCTGTCACGCCGGAGCCGGTTACCCCGGCGCCTTCCACCCCGGAACCCGTGACGCCGGATCCCACACCGGATCCCACGCCGGATCCTACGCCGGATCCCACGCCGCAGCCGACCCCGCAGCCTACCGCGCCCGATGACGGCGGCGAAGGCGACGAAGGATAATTACAAGCGCAACGGGACTGCCGCTCAGCAGTCCCGTTTATCAATTTTGTTTTTTCTGGGGGGCAAACAAATGAACATTCGGATTCTGGATCCTTTAACCCGCTCGGTAACGAACTGGAGCGGCGGAAAAACGACCGAGCTGTACCTTTATCCCGCAGACGGTTCCTATGCGGAGCGCCGCTTTTTGTTTCGCATCAGCTCAGCCTCCGTCGATCTGCCCGAATCCCGGTTTACCCGGCTCGAGGGCGTAACGCGGTATCTGACGCCGCTTTCCGAAGGGTTCTATCTCAAGCGGAACGGGCAATGGAACTATCTCGGGCAAGGCAACGTGCTCTGCTTTTCCGGAGAAGACGATATCCTCTGCCGCGGAAGCGGGCGCGATCTCAACCTGATGCTCAAAGGCGCGCGCGGTGAATTGCGGGTTCTGCCCGCGGGCGATCACGCGCTGACGCTCCACGCCTTTCTCTTCCTGTATTGTGCGGAGGAAACGGTCGTCAGCGGAACGGTCGTACCCGAGGATTCCTTTCTCGAAATTACGTCGGCGGGCTTTTCCACGCTGCATCTCTCCCGCCCCGCCGTGCTGTTTTCGATCGACGTATAAAAAGCCGCCCGTTTCGGGGGCGGCTTCCGTTCAGTATTCGACTTCTTCATCCCGTCCGTCGCCCTGCGCTTCGCGCAAAAGCGCAAGCATGCGCAGCGAATCGAGATCAAGCGGTTGTCCGCCTTCCGTACTGATGCACGCGGAACAGACGAAGAAGCATTCCGGACAGACGCAGCGGCTTTGAACGCCTTTCTCATCCTGCACCATATAGGCGCCGCACCGTTGACAACTGCAGCGCATACCCATCACCTCCATGCGTATTGTAGCACCGAAATCCGTGCTTTTCAAGCGGTGAAAAGCGTGATATAATGAATGGTATGAAGCGATTGATTCCGTTTCTTCTCATCCTGCTTCTGCTCCCCGTGTTCGGGGTTCGGGCGGACGGAGAAGGAGAACTGATGGTACAGGGCGACGAAGGCGAAGAAGTTGTGCGCATACAGACACGGCTCTTCGACCTCGGTTACTATACCTATAAACCGACGGGCAGCTTTCGGACCGTTACCAAAAGCGCCGTCGTTTCCTATCAGGTCGCAGCCGGCTTGATGAGCGACGGCAGCGTCGGGCGGGAAACGCTTTCGACGCTCTTTTCGAAAGGCGCCCCACGCGTTCCGTTTCGAGCCGAGATCCCCTTGCGCTTTACGGCACAAGGCATGATTGTACAGAGAGGAAGCGTGATCCCGTGGTCCGTCGTTCGCGAACAGCTCGTGCCCGGCGAATCATATTCGATCCGCAACGCGGCTACCGGCGAGGACGTTACGCTCGTCTTTGACGGCGGCGATAATCATGCCGAGCTGTCCCTTCCCGCACCGTATACGGAACAACGGACCGCCGTGAACATGCTGACAAGCTGGCTCGGCGACACAAACAGTTTCTATAAATGCGCCGTCCTTCTTGAACGAAACGGACAATGGATCGCCGCCTCCCTGCAGTGGAACGGCACGGACCGCGCCTGTTTGTATTGTTCGGGCAGCCTTTCGCATGTGCAGAATCTTCCGGACGTCGAACACGAAGCAAATATCAAAAAAGCGGGTTATTGAGCAACTCCGCTTTTTTCGTTCAGACTTTCGCAATCAGCAGCTCGACGTCAATCGTGATCTCTGTAAGCCGCGACGCGTCGAGCGATTCGACCGCGACGCCGAATGTGAGCGGCGTCATTACAAGGAAATCGCGTGCCTGCGCTTCCGTCAGCGGAAAGGTCCGGGTCAAGCGAATGCGATCGCGCAGACGGAACTGTTCCGCAAGGTGCGAAACGACCGCGTCGTTGGAATAAACGCCGAGCCCCGCAAGCGCGCGAATCTCCCGTAAATACCCGGATTGCGGGACGAGCTTTAAAAGAAGCCCGTCCTTTTTCAGTACGCGCGAAAACTCTGCGTAGTGCGCGGGCGAAAACAGGTTCAGGATCACGTCGACGGAATCGTTCTGCAGCGGGATGCGCGTCAGATCCCCGACCATCCAGAGAACCGGTCCCCCGCCCCGCGCCGCAAGACGGATCGCATCCTTGCTGAGATCCAGCCCGACCGTCGTCTTTCCCTGCAGCGCTTTTGTAAAGGAGCCGTCGCCGCAGCCCGCGTCGAACACGACGTTTGCGTCCTTCGGGAAAGCCTTTCGGATCGCTTCCTTCACCGTGTCGTAAAAACCCGCTGTGAGGATTCTGCGCCGCGCTTCGAACAGGGCAGCGTCATAGCGCGACGGTCCGGCATTCGGCGCAAAGTGCACGTACCCTTTTCCCGACGGATCGAACGTATGCCCGCTTTTACAGCGCAGCGAAGCTCCGCATTGTGAAAACGCCGCCCCGCAAACGGGGCAGCGCAGCAATGCAATCTTCTGAAAAAACTTATCCGCGCTCACGGCTGCTTCTCAGCCTTTTCAGAGAAATCAAAGGCCTCGGGCGGGAGCGTCGGCTCCGGCACGTTCTCCTCCGGGTGCGCAGCGCGCTCACGGTCGGCTTCTTCCTTCTCGCGACGGCGGCGGATCGAACGCGCAAACTCGTCGCAGATCAAAAACAGGATCACGACGCCGACGATCGCATACGCAAAGGCCGTCACGTCCCGATTGAGCAAGCGAAGGACCAGAATGGTGACCAGCAGCGCTGCGCCGATCACGCCGAGAACGATCTCCGCGATCTTCCAGAACTTTTCGTTGTTTTTCATTCGATTCCCCTCCGTACGTTCAGAATTGTCCGGCCGGTTCCCCAAAAAGAAACGCTTCGGCAATGCCTTCCATGCCGTCCCGGTCGGTCGGGATTACGCATTCCGCATGCGTGCGCACCATCATATACTTTAAAATCGTCGCGCCCTGCAAAATAACGTCGCCGCGCTTTTTCAAAAGCGGGTGGCGCATGCGAACCGGTTCCGGAATCGCGCAAAGCAGGTTCAAAAGCTTTTCGAGCTTCGGCAGCGTAACGGGTTCCAGCCGGGCGTCGTCATACGTCCGCTGCCCCGCAAGCAGCGCACCGATTGAGCTGATCGTGCCGCCGACGCCGTATACCGGCGCGGGAACCG
The DNA here is from genome assembly GCA_017388175.1 of Clostridia bacterium. Lineage (GTDB taxonomy): Bacteria > Bacillota > Clostridia > Christensenellales > CAG-138 > UBA3792. The sequence continues at coordinate 16,810 of JAFOTD010000039.1, forward strand.
ATTGCGGCATGCAGGTTCTTTCATCCATCCACGCAAACAGGGCTTCCGTGAGAATCCGCGGGTCGGCAGAATCGGACTGTTCCTTTGCGCGGACGCATCCGCACGGAAAGCTCAGCGCGCGGTCCTTCGTGACGATCTGAAAACTTCCTCCGCCGATATCGAACACGGTTCCTTCGCCGCCCGCCGCAGCGTAAAAGGCAAAGGCGCCCTCCTCCTCGCCGGACAGCACGCGCACGCGCACACCGGTTTCCTTTTGCACCCGGGAAAGAAACGCCTCCCGGTTCTCCGCGTCGCGCACGGCGCTCGTCGCATACGCGATCACAGGCACGCCATGCTCGTCCGCCTTTTTTCGGAACATGCCGATTGCGCGGACGGTCTCTTCCATCCGGTCTTCGGAAAGCGTATGCGTTGCGTCGAGCCCGCGGGCAAGACGCGTGGTGCAGAGCGTTTTTGAAAGCTTTTGCACACGTCCGTTCTCCTCCGCGGCAAGCATCAGCCGCACGGAGTTGCTTCCGATATCAATGACGGCAATTTCGGGTTTCATTTCGTCTCCGAGGCCTCGGCATCATCAATTATGATTTTATCCTCCTGATAATGCCATCCGTATTTCATCATGCCCTGCTGGATCTTATACGTATCGGTGCGCATGAACTGCAGATTCTCGCGTTCCTGTGCGTAGGTACGCTTGGTCTGATTCAGCTCCTCGACACGCGAATCGTACTCGTCCTGCGCAGTGCGGATACGCAGCCGCTGCGGAATCAGCACAACAAACAAAACGACCACGCACGCGACGAGCACGAGGACAAAGTGTATGATTTTAAAATGAATCGTTCGCACGATCCGTTTCGGCGATCCTTCCATAGATACAGTATAGCAGAATCCACTCCAAAACGGAACCTATTTTTTGTGTATTTTTTGTGTTATTCTTGCAAATACAGGACCGAACAGCCCGTAAACGGTCGCAAAACCCAGCAGAAACGCCGTCAGCAGAAAACCGCGCACTGTGCCGTAGTTCGCAAGGAACAGGTATCCGATCAGGATTGCATACGCTCCGAGCACGAAAACAGCGTCGCACAGATGCGTCATAAACCGCTTTCGAACGCAGTTTCGTACAATTCGCAGAAGCAGATACAGCAGTCCCGCCGCCGCCCCGCCGTGAAACAGGAGCAGTGCTTCAAAAGGCTGCGCGGTTACGTCGATCATTTGCGTCTGAAGAAGAACGGCTTCCGTTCGGGTTCCGGCTGTTCATACTCAATCGAAGCGATGCTGCCTTCAAGGAGCACCTGTCCGTCCTCCGGATTCAGTTTGCCGAGCTTCAGGCCCTCGCCCCAGATCGTCAAAGCGCCCGCCTGCGTCAGGACGGTCATCTCGTCCTCCTGAAAGCTCTCCACGTCCAGCACGCCGGTGATGCGCATGCGCCGTCTGCCTTCGATCAGAACGCTGTGCGCCGAGGGCTGCATCAGTTCCTTTTCGTTTTTTTCCATATATGCACCTCCTGCCTTTGCTGCATTGTATGCGCACCGTTCGGTTCTTACCCATAAAATCCGGACGAATCTCCGCGAATTAACGCGAAATGCTTGACAACGTCCGCGTTCGTCCATAAAATAGGTATCAGAATCCTCGTATTTCTATATCCTGTTACAGAATCATCCATTCATACCATACGATTCCGGAGGCTATTTGTGAATCAAACCGAATTGGAAGCATTAACGATTTCCGAGCTGTACGCGCTTGCGAAGCAGCACGGCATTCCCTCGTACCGCAAATATAAAAAGGCGGAACTGATCGGGCTTTTGCAGGCGCCCGCGCCAACGCCGAAAAAACGCGGAAGACCGCCGAAGGCAAAGCCGCAGGAGCCCGCGCCCGAAGCGCAGAAGCATCAAAAAACCGCGCCAAAAGCGCAGCCTGCGCAAGGCGTTGAAGCTTCCGCCGCAAAGCCGGAACCGGCCGTCGAATCGCCCGCGCCGGAGGCGGAGACCGAAAAGCCGCAGGAGCGCCGCGAAGGGAACGAGCAGCGCTACGGCAATCGCCAGCGGAACAATTACCGGCAGCAGAACAACCGTCAGAATCCAAACCGCACTTACCGGCAGGGAAACAATCGTCCGTATCGCGCGCCGGAAGGCGAACAGAATCCGGAAAAACCAGCGGAACCTGCGCCGCTCCCCGAGACCGGCACCGCGGCAGGCGTTCTGGAGATCATGGAAGGCTACGGCTTTTTGCGCGTGGAAAACTACGACGCGGGTCCGAACGACGTCTACGTCGCGAACGCGCAGATCCGCCGCTGCAATCTCAAAAACGGCGACTTTGTCGAGGGTCGCACCCGCGCGCGCCGCGAAGGGGACAAGTACGAAGCGCTGCTGTTCGTGGACCGTGTGAACGGCAAAGATCCGGACGAGAACGCGCAGAACCGCATCAATTACGAGGATCTTACCCCCATCTTTCCGAACGAGCGCTATACGCTTGAAACGCCGGGCAGGATCAACAACCTTTCCGTGCGCCTGATCGACCTGATCGCGCCGATCGGCAAGGGCCAGCGCGCAATGATCGTTTCGCAGCCGAAGGCCGGCAAAACGACGCTCTTAAAACAGATTGCAAACGGCATCACCGAAAACTATCCCGACACACATCTCATCGTACTGCTGATCGACGAGCGGCCCGAGGAGGTCACCGACATGCGCAGGAGCATCAAAGGCGAGGTCGTCGCGTCCACGTTTGACGAACTGCCCGAGCACCACACCCGCATTGCCGAGATGGTGCAGGAGCGCGCGATGCGTCTCGTCGAGGACGGCAAGGACGTAGTGATCCTTCTGGATTCCTTAACCCGTCTCACCCGCGCCTATAACCTCGTGATCCCGCCGACCGGCCGAACGCTCTCCGGCGGCATGGACCCGGGCGCGCTGCATAAGCCGAAGCGCTTTTTCGGCGCTGCCAGAAACATCGAAAACGGCGGCTCTCTGACCGTGATCGCGACCGCGCTCGTGGAGACCGGCAGCCGCATGGACGACATCGTCTATGAGGAATTCAAGGGCACGGGCAATATGGAGATCCACCTCGACCGGAAGCTTTCGGAAAAGCGCATCTTCCCCGCAATCGACGTCTATAAGTCCGGCACGCGCCGCGACGACCTGCTGCTTTCGCAGAAAGAACTCGACGGCGTGCGGATGCTCCGCCGCATGCTCGCAAACGGCGCCACCGGCGACGTGACCGAAAACCTCGTCTCAATGATGGATAAGACCTCCAACAACGAAGAATTCCTGATCCGTTTGAAGGAATGGGTCCGCATCTTCGAAAAGGAAGGCTTCTCCTCCCCGCATCAGCAGAACAGATACGGGCAGTAAAAATGGGCAACGGACGGTCGTTAGCCGTCTGTTTCGCTTTGGGAAGACAGACGCGATTCGCGCGAAGCGGAAAGCGATACGGATACCCCATCAGTCATTTTACAGTGGCAGCTCCCTTTGTGCAGGGGAGCCAGGATCGCGCAGGAAACCCTTCCCCTTCATGAGAAAGGCAGCAAGCCGAAGTCTTGACGAATGAGGTAAACACGCAAAAATAGCTCCGGAATACCGGGGCTATTTTCATACTGTTGCTTATTTCACTTTGCAGCTTCTGGTGTTCGACCACTCGCCGAAATACGTCATGCCGTTGAATTCGTGATACGAACGGACGCGAACGTAATAGGTCGTTCCCTTCGTCAGGCTCTTGATTACCGTGCTCACCGTCTTCGGGTTCGTGATCTTGATCGCGACAGCGTTCTTCGTAAACGCAGAATCGGTCGCGTACTGGATCTGATAGCCGGTGAAGACCGAGCTGCCGGACCACTTGACCGTCATTTGTTTGCTGCCCGCGGTCACGCTCGAAAGCGTGCGGGTGGTGATGCGCACGGTCGTTTTCAAAGGACCGACCTCG
>JAFOTD010000040.1 GCA_017388175.1 Clostridia bacterium
AACACACCTTTCCGGTGGTTAAGCTGTGCGGTCCCACCTGTTCCCATCCCGAACACAGAAGTTAAGCGCACATACACCGACAATACTTGGCTGGAGACGGCCCGGGAAGATAGGCAGCTGCCGGAATCCATGAGACACTCAAATGAGTGTCTCTTTTCTTTTACCGCAATCCGTGCTATACTGTTTTCGACAGGGAGGATATGACCGTGGATATCATCGAAAGAATGAAGGAAGCCAATCGCTTTTATATCGCTCATTCGAACGAGGCGCTGCGCAGAGAGACAGCCGAGCACGGACAACACCCGTATGCGGTTGTGATCTGCTGCTCCGATTCACGCGTGATCCCGGAGCAGATCTTTCATGCCGGGATCGGGGATCTGTTCGTGATTCGCGTCGCGGGAAACGTCCTGGATCGACATCAGATCGGCAGCGTGGAGTATGCGGTATCCCATCTCGGCTGTAAACTTGTACTCATGCTCGGGCATACCGGCTGCGGGGCGGTCGGCGCGGCGCTGAAGGGTGAAGCGGACGGACATATCTCCTTCATTACGGAGGACATCCAAAAGGCGATCGGCATGGAGCGCGATCCAAACAAGGCATGCCGCCTGAACGCGGCGCACGGCGTGAAGATCCTGCGCGAAGCGTTTTTAAAGGAGCCGAATCCGGCGGACGTCGAGATCAAAGGCGCGGTCTACGATATCAAAACCGGCGCGGTGGAATGGCTGGAGATGTGAGGCACTATGGAACTTTGGGACGCATATGACCGGCAGCTTCAAAAGATCGAGGGATTGACGCTGGTGCGCGGGGAACCGGTTCCCGCGGGCACGTTTCATCTCGTTTGCGACGTGATCGTGCGACACACGGACGGCGCGTATCTTTTGATGCAGCGGGATCCCCGAAAGCACTACGGCGGACTGTGGGAGGCGACGGCAGGCGGTTCGGCGCTGAAGGGCGAGACGCCGATCGAATGCGCCGTGCGCGAGCTTCGCGAGGAAACGGGGATCGTCTGTTCCGATCCGGTCGAGGTCGGTACGGTCGCGGATGAAAGCACGATCTACGTCGAATTCCTGTGCGAAACGGATTGGCCGAAGGACCGGATCGCCCTGCAGGAGGGCGAGACCGTTGCGTTCCGCTGGGTCGACCGGCGTACGCTTCTCGACATGAAGCGCGACGAGCTGATCACGGAGCGTATGCAAAGATTTATCAAGGAATTGTCCGAGGGCGTTTCCTGCAAATAATCATTGCGTTTTTTTCACATATCGCGTATAATACATTTATTCTATGAAACAAGGCAGGTGGTTAGGAAGTGGACAGTAGTCCAAGTCCTCTTATACGGATGCTTGCGGAACCTGCAGCGACAGAAGTGAGCGGCGGGAATTACCGGAGCATCATCGGACTCATCGTGTTTTTCTTCGTGCTTTTGCTCGGCGGCGCGTACTTTGCGGGGGCGGAAACCTCGCTTGCGTCGGTGAACCGCATCCGCATCATGAGCCGTGCGGATAACGGCTCGAAGCGGGCAAAGCGCGTTCTCTATATCCTCGATCACTTTGACGAGGCTTTAACAACCATTCTCATCGGAAACAACATCATGCACATCGGCTGCGCGTCTTTGTCCGCGCTCGTTGCCGCGCGCCTTGAATGGAGCAGCTTCGGCGCGACGATGACGTCGCTTTGCACCACGCTGATCGTCTTCCTGCTTGCGGAGATGATCCCGAAAACGATCGCAAAGGCCTGCAACGAGCGTTTTGCGCTGTTTGTCGCGCCCTCTTTGCGCTTTTTAATGCGCGTGCTGTACCCGCTGAACTTCGTCTTTACGTCGCTGACAAACGGAATCAAAAAGCTCTTCCGCGTGAAGGACGAGGAGGAGCCGACCGTTTCCGAGGAGGAGCTGCACGATATCATCGAAACGCTTGACGAGGAGGACGATATCGACGAGGATACGGCGGATCTGATGCAGTCGGCGCTCGATTTTACCGAGACGCCGGTCGGCGAGATCTTTGTGCCGCTGAAGGACGTTGAAACCGTTTCGATCGGCATGCATCCCGCAGAGATCGTGAAGATCATCGAACAGACGAATCACAGCCGTCTGCCGGTCAAAAACCGCGAGGGCGAGATCTGCGGCGTGGTGCAGATCCGTAAATACCTGAAGGAATACCTGAAGCGCAGCGGGCACGTATCGCTGTCGCGCGTGATGGACAAACCGTATTACGTCACGGTCGGCACGCCGATTGACGAGCAGCTTGCCGGTATGAGCAAGGCGAAAACGCATATCGCGATCGTCCGGGACAACGACAAAAAGGTGCTCGGCATTCTGACCGTCGAGGACATCCTCGAGGAGCTTGTCGGCGAGATCTACGACGAGGACGACGTAGGGGGTGAAGTCAATGCGTGACAACACTCTGCGTTATATCCTGATCGTCGTCTGCATCATCCTTTCCGCCATGTTTTCCGGCGCGGAGATCGCGTTCATGCAGCTGAATCCGGCGAAGCTGAAAAAGGAGGCCGAAGAGAAAAACAGCCGCCTTGCGAAGCTTGCGCTGCGCTTCCGCGAACGCTTCGATTCGGGACTTATTGTGATTCTGATCGGCAACAATCTTGTGAACATCGGTTCGTCGTCGATCGCGGCGGCACTCGCGATCGCACTGATGGGCGAAAGCGGCGCATGGGTCGCAACCGCGATCATGACGGTTCTCATCATCACGTTCGGCGAGATTTTGCCGAAGATCTTTGCGTCCGAGCGCTCCGAGGGATTTGCGAAGATCGTCGTGCTCCCGATCAGCGTGTTGTGGCTTTTGCTGTTCCCGCTGATCTGGCTGCTCGAACGGTTTCTGAAGTTGCTTTCCGGCATCTGGAAGGAGAGCGAGAGCGACGATACCGTCACCGAAGACGATATGGAAACGATCCTCGACACCGTGGAGGACGAGGGCGTGGTCGACGAGGATACGGCGGATCTTCTGCAGTCGGCGTTCGATTTTGACGAGGTGCTGGCGTATGAGGTCATCACACCGCGCGTCGACCTCGTGGCGATCGATCTGGATGATTCCCGTGAACAGCAGATGAAGATCGCGTTCGCCTCGCCGTTTACGCGCATTCCCGTCTATCGCGGCACGCCGGACAATATGGTGGGCATTCTGCATCTGAACCATTTCTATAAAGCGCTCGTCGAGAACCCGGACGTGCCGATTAAGTCGCTTTTGATGCCGGTCACCTACGTGCATAAGACGATGCCGCTGCCGGACGTGCTCGATACGATGCGAAGGAAGAAGAGCCATATGGTCGTCGTCACCGACGAATACGGCGGCACGATGGGCATCCTTACAATGGAAGACGTTCTGGAACAGCTCGTCGGTGAGATCTGGGACGAGTCGGACGTGGTCGAAGAAGAGTTCACGCAGATCGGCGAAAACCGGTATGAGGTCGACGGAGATATGCGCCTTTCCGATTTCCTTGACGAGTTCGACAAGGAGGAAGAGGACCTCGACGACGACAACGCGACGGTCGGCGGCTGGGCAATGGAGCAGCTCGGCGGCTATCCGAAACTGTACGACAGCTTCGTCTACGAAGACCTGACCGTGACGGTCACAAAGAAGGAGCGCATGCGCATTTTACGGCTGCTCGTTGAGCGGGATCCGGAATGGATTGATGAGGACGGGGACGAGGAAGACGAGGAGTGAAAACCGGCATCGCGGGTTTTCAGCGATATAAACGCCCCGCGGGAGGAAAAACGGTATGAAACGCGTCATGGTAACCGGCTGTCCCGGCAGCGGGAAAAGCGTTTTTGCGCGGAGGCTGCATGAAAAGACCGGGCTGCCGCTGTACCACCTCGATAACATCTGGTGGAAGCCGGATCGTACGCACGTAACACGCGAGGAATTCGACGCCGCGCTTGCCGGGATTCTTGAACGAGACGAGTGGATCATCGACGGCAGCTACAGCCGCACGTTCGAGCCGCGGATCAGGGCATGCGATACGGTGATTCTGCTCGACTGTGATACGGACGTGTGCCTGCAGGGGATCATGGAACGCGTCGGACAGACGCGGCCGGATATGCCCTGGACGGAGCAAACGCTGGATCCGGAGCTTGTCGAGCTCGTCAAAACCTATCGGGAACGCAACAATCCGGTGCTTTCGGAGCTGTTCCGGCGGTATCCGGATCGGGAGATCCGCGTGTTTCGTGACAGGACGGAAGCGCAGCGATGGCTGGATGAGCTGAAAACGGAATAAACGCGCTTTTTACGGCTTCCCCCGAAAGGGGGAGGCCTTTTGTATTTCAGGCGGGCACTGCCCGCGCGCGAAAAAACATGTGAGAGCGTACGAAAAAAATATAAATTCGGGATAGCTTTTGGTGAGAACATCGTGTATAATGATTACGTATATGTGGGGGCATGTCCGCATTTGGGCTAACCCGGTACGAAATTCTTTAGGAGGAGACAGAATACATGAAAAAAGCATTGGCACTCATCCTGTCGCTTTTGATGGTGTTCGCGCTGATTCCGGCAACCTTTGCCGAGGGCGAGGTTGCGATTGCCATGGATGCGGCGCCTGCGAACGGCGATAAGATCGTGATGTATTATCCGACCGGAAACACCGTAATCAGCACGGTTGCCAGCGACAACAAGCTGACCGGGGTCAGCGTCACCGTAGACGGCGGCAGCATCGTTTTGCCGACGGGCACGGCGATGTTCGATGTGACTGTTAACGAAGCGGGCGAATATGCTTTCACGGTCGATAGGAAGTACCTGACCACCGGCGAAACGGGTGGCTCGCTGACGTTCAATGACACGCTGACTGATTACGGTCTGTGGGTCCTCGAACCCGTCGAAGGCAAGGGATACCTTGTCAAAAACAAGGCGGCGGCATACAACGGTAAACCGCAGTACATCGAGGTTTACAACAGCCTGTTTACGACGTACAGCTACAAGGAATCCAATCAAAAATACTTCCTGCTGCAGTTCTTTATGGTCACGGACGAAGTGACAGTTCTGGCACCGACGGCAGATCCCGCCGCCGGCACGATCGCAAAGGGCGGCACAGTGAAGCTTACCACGGCAACGGAAGGGGCAGACATCTACTGGAAGATCGGTGAGGACGGCGAGTTTGCAAAGTACACCGCGCCGATCACGATCGACGAGAACTGTTCGATCTTCGCCTATGCGGAGAAGGACGGTAAGCAGTCTGCTGTTGCGGAGTTTGCTTACACGGTCTTTGAAGGCGCGATGAGCATTCCGCAGGCGCTCGCCGCGGGTGAAGTCGCGTCCGCAAAGGTCGTCGGTCAGCTTGTTTATCGCTTCGGCAACTTCGGCAGCATCAACTCCGCGATCCTGCAGACGAAGATCGACGGCGAAGTCTACGCGCTGCAGGCGTATAACTCGATGGACAGCGATACGAACGGCAATCCGATCGAGATCGGCGACTGGCTGGTCATGGAAGGCAAGCTGGGACCGTACGGCGGCGTGCAGCAGATCCAGTCCATGACGACGATCCGCAAGGCGGAGCCTTCCGAGATCATCGGCGAGGACGCGACCGAGCCGCAGGTGTTCGAGAACTTTGCGGATCTGACCGCAAACCATGCGAACCTGCTCTCCGAGTACGTCATGATCAAGAACGTCACGCTCGGCGAATATAAGGACAACGGCTCCACCACGATGAAGGACAGCACCGGCGCAACGATGCCGATCTACCGCGCGGCACCGTATCCGGTGGGCGTCGAGGCGGGCGACGTCGTCAATCTGTATGCGGTCGTTTCGCAGTACAACACGACCAAGCAGCTTCGCAACGGTTCGCCGAAGGATTACGTTCCGACGAACGATGTGAAGGCGCCGGTCATTACGCGTACCAACACGGCGGAAGCGGAAGTCGGAAAGACGTACGCGTTCACCGTAAAGGTCGAGGACGCGAGCGGCGTTGCGAGCGTTGCCGCGGAGATCAAAAACGGCGAGGAAGTCCTTGCGACGCTGGAACCGGACGGTGAGGAAGACGACGTCTATCGCTTCATCATCCCCGGCACGATGATCACCGGCGGCAACCTGACCGTCAAGATCACCGCAACGGACAACTGGGATCCGGCAAACGTCGCGGTCGAGGAGTTTGAGCTCGTCGTCATCGACCTCCCGCAGATCGTCTCCTACGCGCCGGAAGCAAACAGCGCAACCGGCGAAAACAAGCGTCCGGAAATCTCCGTCACGTTTGCCAACTGCGGCGAGAACCCGACCGTGGAAATGACCCTGAACGAAGTTCCGGTCACGCCGGTCGTTGAGGGCAACACCGCAACCTACACGCCTGCCGAGGATATGGAAGACGGCAAGGTCACCGTGTACGTAAAGATCACCCGCGCGGACGGAAAGTTCTATGAAACGAGCTGGAGCTTCACGGTCGGCGTTGCGACGTATCAGCTCTATTTCGGTCAGCTGCACTCGCACACCGCGGAGTATTCCGACGGTACCGGTACGCTGGAGCAGGCGCTCGAGCATGCGAAGAATGCGCCGCAAATCGACTTCCTCGCGGTTACCGACCACAGTAACTACTACGACACCAAGGACAACCCGAACGGCGATCTGACGGACGCTTCGAAGGGCAAGATGACTGCGGACGGCTCCATGACGCTCTGGCAGGAAGCCAAGGCAACCGCGGAGCAGTATGCGGACGCGAACTTCATTCCGATCATCGGCTTTGAGATGACGTGGTCCGGTCAGTACGGCCATATCAACACGTTCAATTCGATCGGCTTCGAGTCCCGCAACGTGCCGAAGTACGTTGTAAAGGGCGGCCCGGGTCTCGTCGCGTACTACGACCGTCTGGTCGAGGTCGCGCGTATCGACAAGGAGAACGGCAGAAAGAGCACGATCAACCAGTTCAACCATCCGGGCACGACGTTCGGTACGTTTGAAGACTTCGCACACTACACGCCCGCGTACGACGAGCTGATCACGATGATCGAGGTCGGCAACGGCGAGGGCAAGGTCGGCGGTTCGATGTACTGGCCCTCCTACCAGTATTATACGATGGCGCTGGACAAGGGCTGGCACCTTGCGCCGACCAACAACCAGGACAACCATAAGGGTGGCTGGGGCGACAGCAACACCTGCCGTGACGTTATCTACACCGACAACTACTCCGAGGACGGCATCTACGACGCGCTGCGCAACATGACGATGTACGCCACCGAGGATAACGATCTCGAAATCTACTACACCCTGAACGATCAGGTCATGGGTACGATCATGAACCTCGAACAGGGCGAAACGCTCACGATCCGCGTCGACTTCAAGGATCCGACCGACAAGGTTCAGAAGGTTTCCATCGTTGCAAACGGCGACGTGACCGTGGCGAGCAAGACCTTCAACGCGCAGTCCGGCTCCTGGGAGATCGAACTGGACAACAACTACTCCTACTACTACGTCCGCGTGGACGAGGTCGACTCCGACATCGCGGTGACCGCGCCTGTCTGGACGAACGAGACCGTCAAGGTCGGCATGTCGCCCGTCGAAAAGGACACCACGATCGAGCTCAAGGATGAACCGATCACGTTCTCCGTACCGCTCTACAACTACGAAGAACCGGCGATCGGCGAGGATGCCTCCGCGATCGACTTCACCGTCACCAAGGTTGAGTATTCCGTCGCGGGCGAGCTGCTCGAAACGATCGAGAACCCGAAGTTCAGCGACGGCACCTCGACGCTGACCGCGACCAAGCAGGACGATAAGCTGACCTGGACCTACACGCCGACCGAAACCGGCCGCTTCACGATGGAAGTCAAGGTCACCGGTACGTTCCGCGGCGTTGAATACGTCTTCAACGGCAACCTCGGCTTTACGGTCCGCGACGGCGCGGATATGTCCCTGATGCTGATCGACGCGGGTCACAGCAACTTCTACGTTTCCGGCAACTACGCGGATTCCGATACGGCGTTCATCGAACTCGCGGCGCAGTACGGCGTCAAGTCGCAGCACATCACCGAGCCGATCACCGACGCGGTGCTCGAAAACTGCGACCTGCTCGTTCTGACCGTCCCGTTCAAGGGCGCGAGCATCTCCGTCGGCGATTCGCTCTACACGGCAGACGAAATCGCGGCGATTCAGCGTTACGCGGAACGCGGCGGCAACTTCATCATCTGCTCCAAGTCCGACCGTCTTGAGCCGGATAACGAGGAAGAATGGGCGAGCGTCATTTCCAACGAGCTGCTCGAAGCCATCGGCGCCAAGGCGCGCGTGGGCAAGGGCATCGTCTCCGACGCGGTGAACATGACCAACGAGTCCTACCGTCTGCACTTCACCGGTAAGGACTTCTACAACTGGGATGTCCCGCTGACTGAGTACCTTATCGAGAACACGAACCTGATGTTCTCCTGCTATAACGCGGCGCCGATCATCCTGAACGGTGCGGAAAGCGTTGTCAACGCGTTCGATACCTCGTTCGTCAGCTCCTATCCGCTGTATTACAACGGCGGCAAGAACGTCACGGCGGACAAGATCTATCAGCCGTACTACGACGCATGCGGCGATCAGGATACGATCAGCGTGCTCGCGTATGAAGAACTGCCTACGGGCGGCTTCTGCATCACCTCCGGCGTTACCTTCTTCTCGACCTTTGAGGTCAAGGTGGAAATGGAAAGCGCCGCGACGCTGCAGAACACGAACTACCAGATCGTCGTGAACCTGTTCAAGATGATCCATCCGGCAGCCGTCACGCCGATCGCTGAGATTCACGAAGCCGGCAAGCTCAACACCTCGTACACGATCGAGGGCTACGTCACCTCCAACGCGTCCGGCTATGACAAGGATACCGCGTTCTTCGATTGTATCTACATTCAGGACGATTCCGGCCGCGGCATCAACGTGTTCCCGGTCGCCGGCCGCTATGAGGTCGGTCAGAAGCTCCGCATCACCGGTATGACCAGCGAGTACATGGGTGAGATCGAGCTGAACTGCGGCAACGACTACGGCGGAGACATTCAGGATATCACCCTGCGCGACACGCCGTACACCGCGGACGGCGTCACCACAACCGGTTACGCCACGCGCGCGCGTCTGCTCGAAGTTGCGATTACGATGGCGAACATGCAGACGATCGAGACGTACGTGATCGACGACGGCATCCTGAACATGGTGATCGACCAGATCTGTGCGGAGAACGCGGAGAAGTACGTCGTTCCCGAAAAGCTGATGACGGCGGAAGCTGCGGCAGCGAACAAGGTCGGCAACCTCGTCGAATTCTCCGGCAAGGTCACCAAGGTCGAATACGACGCGAACGGCGTGCTCGGCGCGATCCACGTGGACGACGGAAGCGGCGAGGTCGTAATCTTCCTCGACGGCTACATCAACTGCAACGACGGCTGCACGGTCGGCGAAGACGGTTACCATGACCTCAGCTGGGTCGAAGAGGGCGTCTATCTGACCGCGCGCGGCATCGCGTCCATCGGTCAGAACAGCTATGAGAACTCCGATCAGATCGGCCCGCGTATCCGTACGCGCAACCGTGCCGACATCGTGAAGCTCGATCTGCTGTACGGCGATGCCAACTGCGACGGCAAGATCACGTCCGCGGACGCTGCGCTCATCCTGCGCGCGATGGTCGGTCTGTCCGAGATGACGCCGGAAGGCGTACTTCGCGGCGACGTGAACGGCGACGGAGAGACCAATGCGGCGGACGCTGCGGCGATTCTGCGCTACGTCGTCGGCCTGATCGACGTGTTCGAAGTCGAAGCGGAATAATCAAAACGGCAATGAGGCGGGACTTTCGCGTAAAGTCCCGCCCTTTTTCGGAAAGGAGCAGATATGCAGATCAAAAAACTCGCTCCGTCGCTGATGGAGCAATGGATCGGGATCTATGAAAAGGAACGGCCGAACCTTACGCCGAACGCTATCTCCGGCGAAGCGCTTGCGGCGTACGTACGGGAGTATTGCGCGGCGACGCCGACGGAGAATGAAGCGGTCCGAAAGACGGTTTCCGATGCGGTCCTCAAAAATGCGTTTTATGCAGCCAAACTGCCGGAAGGCAGCGTTCCGCGTCCCGTCTCGTTCTTGCGTGAAGACGGGACAACGATCGGGATCGATCTGGAAACCGGCTATTTCGCGGTCGATACGGATGCGAAACTCCGCGACGAACTGACCTACGTCAAAGGGCTCGA
>JAFOTD010000066.1 GCA_017388175.1 Clostridia bacterium
ATGGTTTGCCGGCAATCGCGAAACCGCAATGGAGATCTGGAAGGGCATGTGCGAAGCGTATGCGGACGAATGGATGGTATGGCTCTCCATGGGCGACGTATATGCAAGGCAGGGTGCGTTCGAGGAGGCGATCGCCATGTATGAGAAGGCGATGGAGATTCAGAAGCCGCCGCGGATGGTAGACGCGCTCGAAGCGATCGCGCAGGTGTGCGAGCGCATGGGCGATCCGAAACGCGGGATCAAAGCGCTCGAACGCGAGATCGTGATCCTGAAGGAGGAGATCAACACGACGAGCGGCGAAACGGTCGATTACGTCCGCCGCGAGATCGAAAGACTGAGGACGCTGGAATAAAACCAAAAACAAAAGCGGGAACAATCCCGCTTTTTTGCGTTCTAAAGCAGCAAAGAAATCAATCCGACGATGATCGAGGCGCCGATGCCGTAAACGAGCACGGGGCCGGCGATCGTGAACATCTTCGCGCCGATGCCGAGCACGAATCCTTCGGGACGGTACTCCATCGCGGGCGCGGCGATGGAGTTGGCAAAACCCGTGATCGGCACTACTGTGCCCGCCCCCGCAAAGGAAGCAATGCGGTCGAACACGCCGATACCGGTTAAGAGCGCCGTCAGAAAGATCAGCGTCATGGAACTGACGGTCGATGCGTCCCGATCGGATAACGGGATCAGCAGCGCGAGGTCATGGATGCCTTGCCCGAGCACACAGATCAGCCCGCCGACGAGGAACGCTTTCACACATTGCAGAAGGGCGGGGCTTTTCGGCGCGCGCGCGGCGACCTCCTTTTGGTATTCCTTCGCATCGAACGGCGGCTTCACGGGCGGACTCCCTTCTCGGCTTTTACCGGCGTGCGGGTCTCGCGGTCGGCGGGCAGGTTTTCGCCGCCGCAGCCGTGCGGATGGATGGGATAAAGTACGGTATGATGGGGCATAGATACCTCCGGACGTTTTTTTCGGATTCTGCGCTTACTATGTCCGGTTTTCCTGAAAAAATACCGAAAAACTTGAAAATATTGCTTGACAGACCGGGTTCGTTTTGGTATTATAACCGAGTGCCATTGGGTGGAACTGCGTCACAGCCCCGACATCAGAACGCCGCAATGCAGCAAAAGTTTATAAAATTTATATATTGGAGGAATCGCCATGAAGTCCTATATGGCAAAGGGCGAAACCGTTGAGCGCAGCTGGTATGTCGTGGATGCGACGGACATGATCCTTGGCCGTCTGTCCAGCCAGGTTGCTGCGATCCTTCGCGGTAAGCACAAGCCCATCTTTACGCCTCACGTTGATTGCGGTGACCACGTGATCATCATCAACGCAGAGAAGGTCCGTCTGACTGGCAAGAAGCTCGATCAGAAGACCCACATCCACCACACCGGTTTTCCGGGCGGCATCAAGGAAGTCAAGTATCGCACCCTGCTTGAGCAGAAGCCGGAGTTTGCGGTTTATGAGTCCATCCGCCGTATGATGCCGAAGGGCCCGCTCGGCGACAAGATGCTCAAGAAGCTTCGCGTCTATGCAGGTCCGAACCACAATCACGAAGCACAGCAGCCGCAGGCGCTGGAGCTCAAGTAATCAGGAAGGAGAACGACTATGGCAAAAATCGCTTATATCGGCACCGGCAGACGGAAAAAGTCCGTTGCCCGCGTTCGTCTTCTCCCCGGCACCGGCAACATCACGATCAACAAGCGTGACATCGAAGATTACTTCGGCCTCGAAACCCTCAAGATGATCGTTCGCGCGCCCCTCGTGCTCACGAATCTTTCCGAAAAGTACGACGTGAACGTCAACGTTTACGGCGGCGGCACGACCGGCCAGGCGGGCGCAATCCGTCACGGCATCTCCCGCGCGCTGCTCACCGTTGACCCCGAGCTTCGCGGCACGCTGAAGAAAGCGGGATTCCTTACCCGCGATCCGAGAATGAAGGAGCGCAAAAAGTACGGTCTGCACGCAGCCCGTCGCGCACCGCAGTTCTCCAAGAGATAATCGTCTCACAAGCATCACCCGCTTCCTTGCGAAGCGGGTGGTTTTTATTTCGGACAGAACACGGTTGAATAAACGAATCCGCCGTGTTATAATTAATCTGGAGAACAACGAACCCGAAAAGACGTGCGCTTGTTTCCGATCAAGAGAATTGCAAAGGAGCATTACTGTGAAAACGCGAATTGTGATCCTGCTGATTTGCTGCCTGCTGCTTGCAGCCTGCACCTCGCCGAAGGAAACGGAAGCGAACCCTTCCTTTGCGACAACGGCCGCGCCAGCACAGGAGACGCCGGCAACGGAAATCGAGGAAACGCCGGAACCCAAAATCGAGGAAACGCCTGCGCCGGAGCCGTCAAAGGGACAGATCTTTTTATACGGGGAAGAGCATTCCAATCCCGTGTTTTTGAATAAAGAGCTCGAGATCTGGGGCGAATTCTATGCAGAAGGCAACCGGGATCTGTTCATCGAGATGCCGTACTACACGGCGGAACTGCTGAACATCTGGATGCATGAGGATTCGGATCGGATTCTGGAGGGTATCTATCGGGATTGGATCGGGACCCAGGCGTTTTCGACGGACTATCTCGGCTTTTTCAGGCAGATCAAACAGGATTATCCGGAAACCGTCTTTCACGGAACGGACGTCGGGCATCAGTATGATACCATCGGCGCGCGCTATCTTGACATGCTGAAGGAGGCGGGCAGGGAGGATTCGGAGGAGTATGCCCGCGCGAAGGAAATTATCGAACAGGGAAAGAAATTCTACAGTCTCCATCGGTACGCTTACCGGGAAAACTGCATGGCGGAAAACTTTATCTGGGAATTCGACCGGCTCGGCGACAGGGATATTATGGGGATCTACGGCTCGATGCATACGGATATTGACGCCATGGACTTTTCCGGAGAGGTCGACAGCATGGCGAAGCAGCTCGCCGCGCGGTACGGGGATCGGCTGCACGTCAAAGACCTGCGGTACGGCGATCCGATCCGGACGGACCGTATGGTAATCGCCGGAAAAGAATACGACTGCGATTATTACGGAACGTTCGATCTCGAATCAATAGCCCCTTCGCTGGGAGTCCGGTATCTGGAAGTCTGGAGCGTGGAAAACGCGTTCGAGGACCTTGCGCCCTACCCGGCAGTACAGGATGAGGACGGCGACAGATTCATCTGTATTCCCGATATGCCGGTGGAGCTTCAGCCGGGAACGGTGTATGTCGTTGACGTCGCGATGCAGGACGGATCGATCGATCACGGCGTTTACCGCTGCGACGGAACCCGCTTCGAAGGCGAACTGATCATCATACAGATCGATATTCCGGAGTCGTAACGTTCACAAAACCAAAGGAGGTTCTTTCCGAAACGGGGGAACCTCTTTTCTTTGCAATGCGCTTGCGAAAGCCAAACGGATGTGATAATATAATATTTGTAAAAAACTGTGCGGAGGAAATGCTCATGCGGATCCTGATCAAAAACGGAACGGTCGTTCGATCGACAGGCAGAAAAAAAGCGGACGTGCTCGTAAAAGACGGCAGGATCGAAAAGATTGCTCCGGCAATCGAAGAGAACGCCGACCGCGTGATCGATGCTTCGGACTGTTACGTGTTCGCCGGATTTATCGATACGCACACGCATTTCGACCTCGATCTCGGTACAACGGTGACGGCGGACGATTTCGAGACCGGCACGAAGGCGGCGGTCGTGGGCGGGACGACGACGGTGCTCGATTTCGCCACGCAGGACCACGGCATGACGATGCACGACGCGCTGGATCTTTGGCACAAAAAGGCGGACGGAAGAAGCTCCTCAAACTACGGCTTCCATATGGCGGTGTCCGAATGGAACGATGCGCGCAAAGCCGAGGTCGACGATATGTTCAAGGCGGGGATTTCCTCGTTCAAGATGTACATGGTGTACGACGCGATGAAGGTCAGCGACGGGCAGATCTATGACGCGCAGAAGTTTATCGGCGCGCGCGGAGGCGTTATCGGCGTGCATTGCGAAAACTACGACGTGCTGCAGGCGCGCATCGCGGAGGAAAAGGCAAAAGGACACATGGATCCGACGGCGCATCCGGTCACACGGCCGCAGGCGGTCGAAGCGGAAGGCGTTGCAAGGCTCATGCGCATTGCGGAACTTTCCAAAGCGCCCGCGTGGGTTGTGCATCTTTCCACCGCGGACGGGCTCGAAGAAGTGAAGCGCGCAAGAAAGCGCGGCATCGAAGTCTATGCCGAATCGTGCCCGCAGTATTTCACGCTCGACGTAAAGCAGTATGCGGAGCCGGACGGCGCAAAGTACGTCATGTCGCCGCCGCTTCGCGAGGCAGGGGACCGCGCTGCGATCCTCGACGGCATGAAAAAGAAGGACATCGACTTTATCGGAACGGATCATTGCTCGTTCACGATGGCGCAGAAGGCGATGGGGAAGGATGATTTCTCGAAGATCCCGAACGGCGGCGCGGGCGTGCAGAACCGCGCGGAACTCGTCTATACGTACGCGGTCGAAACCGGCGCGATCACGCTTGAACAGATGGCGCTGCTTCTTTCCGAGCGCGCGGCAAAGCTGTTCGGCATGTATCCGAAAAAGGGCGTGCTGCGTGTCGGCGCCGACGCCGATATCGTGGTCTTCGATCCGAACGATCCGCATACGATCTCGTGGGAAACGAATCTGCACGCGTGTGACAACTCGCCCTATGAAGGCATAAAGGCTTCGGGCCGCACGCGCGACGTGATCCTGAACGGCGAGCTTGTCGTGGAAAACGGACAGCTTGTCAAACCGAACTGCGGACGGTATGTTTTCCGCAAGCCGTGCATCAGGTACAGATCATGAAAATTGCTTTGGTTTTAACGGCTGCCGGCAGCAGCAGACGGTTCGGCAGCGACAAACTTGCCTATCCGATCGACGGGAAGCCGATGCTCCTGCATGCGCTGGAGCTGTATGACAGGCTTTCCGATCGGTTTAGCTCGCGCACCGTCGTATTGAAATCCGGCGCACAGGAGCGCCGCATGGCTGCGGAGCGCATGGACTATCGCGTGGCGGAGAATCCCGATCCCGAACGAGGGATCGCTTCAAGCGTCATGCTCGGCACGGAAGATGCGCTGAAGAACGATCCGGACGGCATTCTCTTTGCGGTAGGGGATCAACCCCGCGTGACGGATTCGACCGTTCTGAAGCTTTTAGACGCGTTTACAAAGAACCCCACGCGCATCGTCGCGCCTTGCGCGCTCGGCAAGCGCGGGAACCCGGTGCTGTTTCCGAAGGACCTGTTTTCGGAGCTTCTGAATCTTTCCGGAGACGTCGGCGGCAGTCAGGTGATCGCGCGGCATCCGGATCGGCTCGTGACCGTCGAGATCCCGGCGGAGGAACTGTACGACTTCGATACGCGCGCGAGTGAAACACGCTATACCGTACTGCACGGCAATATTCTGACGGTGCCGTCGCTCGGCGAGCTGAACGCGGTGAAGGACGGGTACGTCGTGCTGAACGCGGCAGGCGAGATCGAAGGCGTGTTCGAGACGCTGCCCCAACGGTATCGGAACGGTCAGCTCGCGGACTACGGCGACGCGCTGATCATGCAGGCGTTCTGCGATATGCATCTGCATGCGCCGCAGTACCCGATGCTCGGTATGGGCATGGACCTGCCGCTTCTCGATTGGCTGAATACCTATACCTTCCGCACCGAAGCGCGTTTTTCCGATCCGGAATATGCGCGGATGCATTACCGCAAGCTTGCGGAACGGCTCGTCGGCTACGGCACGACGCGCGTGTGCATGTTCTCGTCGATCCATGCGGACGCGACGCTGATCCTGATGGAGGAGCTGGAGCGCGCGGGCATTTCCGGCTACGTCGGAAAGGTCAATATGGATCGCAACAGCCCCGATTACTATTGCGAAACAACGGAGGAGAGCAAGCGCGAGACGCTGCGCTGGCTCGATGCATGCGACCGGTTTTCGCGCATTCGTCCGATGATCACGCCGCGCTTTACGCCTTCGTGTTCGGACGGGCTCATGGAATGGCTCGGCGCGCTTGCGAACGAGCGAAACCTGCCGGTGCAGTCGCATCTTTCAGAAAACACGAGCGAGATCGCATGGGTGCGCGAGCTGCATCCCGACTGCGCGCAATACTGGGAGACGTATGAAAAATACGGGCTCTGGAAGGGCGACACGCTGATGGCGCATTGCGTACACAGCGACCCGCGCGAGCGTGAAGCGATCAAGGCGCACGGCGTAACCGTCGTGCACTGCGCGGACTCGAACACGAACCTCGTGAGCGGCGTCGCGCCGATCCGGACGATGCTCGACGAGGGGCTGAACGTGGTGCTCGGAAGCGACATCGCGGGCGGCGCGCATCTTTCGATGCTGAACGTCATTCAGATGTCGATCCGCGCGTCGAAATATAAGCGGATCGAAAGCGGATTTGAAACACCGTTCCTCTCCGTTGCGGAAGGGTACTACCTCGGAACGACAGCGGGCGCGCAGTATTTCGGCACGAAGCCGGGCTTTCAGAAGGGCGACAAGCTGCATGCCGTCGTGATCGACGACCGCGAGTACCCTGATACGGCGCGTCTGACGCTGCGCGAACGGTTCGACCGCGCGGTCTATATCGCAGAACCGAAAGATATCGTTGCGGTTTACGGCGAGGGAAAGAGACTGAAATAATACATAATTCATAACAAAAAATCACATGCTATCCGAAAAAACGATAGGATGTGATTATTTATATGTGGACCCCGAGGATCGTGCTGCTGATCACGCTGCTGCTCACGTCGGGCGGGTGGTTCGACACGCTGCTGCCGCGAGGGAAAAAGGCTGCCGTGCTGGTGCTGCTGCCGGCGCTGTTTGCGCTCTCGTTCGTGCCGACACTCAGAGAACCGGTCGTGCGGGTATGCGCCGCGCCGTGCGCGTTCGCGCTGTTCGCTGCCGTGTTATGCCCGACGGAGCATCCGTTCGGCGCGCTCGCCGCGGCCATGCTCGGCGGTGTGGTGGGGTGGAAACTCTGCGACGCGCTTCCTTTGTTCCCCGAACAGGGATTTCTGATCGCCGCGCCGACGGTGCTGACGGCGATGCTGTACGGACGCGACCGGAACGCGAGACTGCTCGCGATCGCCGCAGCGCCGTTTGTCATGCTCCTTCTGCGCTCGATCGGGGACTACACGCTGTTCAAAAGCGCGGTGCTCGAACTCGGCGACGCGGACGCGTTTGCGGCGCAGACGATGGGGCTGTTCTTTATGCTGCTCGGCACCGCGGCGTTCGCCGCTTGGCAGACGCGAACGAAAAGGGCAAAGACGGCGCTGTTTCCCGGCACATGAAAAAAGCCCTCCGAAACGGAGGGCGCAAATGAAAAACCAGTTCAGCGCTTCTTTTCGGGGAGCGCTTTTTTCGGCTTCCCGAAAGGCGCTTCGGTGAGGCCGGGGAACCGCTCGCACAGCGCGGAGGCGATCAGCGCGGTCAACGGCACGGCGAGAATCAGCCCGATGCTGCCGGCCACGCCGGAGATGATCTCATGCGTGATCACGTCGTCGGAAAGGATGCGGATCAAGGGCCAGCTCTTGGTCTTCAGAATGATCAGCGAGGTCAGCGCGCTGCCGACGAACGCGAGTATCAGCGTGTTGGTCATCGTGCCGATCGCGTCACGACCGATGTGCATGCCGCTCTTTAAAAGCGGGAGGAAACGCATGTCGCGATTGACCGTCTTCAGCTCGTTGATCGAGGACGAAATGCTCATTGCGACGTCCATGACCGCGCCGAGCGAGGAGATGATGATGCCGGACACGAACAGCCCGCGGATGTCGATCGCCCAATCCTGATAATCCTTCGCGTCGATCAGCGTGCTGGTTTCGCTCGAATCGAACAGCAGCCCGTCCGTATGTGTGAGCGCGCTGGCAAGCATCGCGAACAGCGCGGCGGCGCAGAAGCCCGCTATCGTGCCGAGTATGGCGGAGACCGTTTTCCGGTTCACCCCGTCGAGCAGAATAAAGCATACGATCGTTACGGCGCAGCAGACGGCGAGCGTGATCGGAACGGCGCGGGAGCCGCGCGTCAGAGCGGGAATCAGCACCCAGATGATCGCTGCAAGCGTAAACAAAAGCCCGAGAATCGAACGAAGTCCCACCTTGCCGCCGACGAGCGCCGTCACCAGCAGGAAGAGTCCGACGATGATCAGAAGCGGAACCGTGCGGTTGTAGTTCAGCACGGAGACACTGACCCTCGGACTGCCGGTTTCATCGAGCTCCTTTGGGTACGTGCGGAGCGAAACGAGCAGAGAAGTGCCCTTCTCGGCGTATTTGGAGACCATCCGGCCGAGCGTCGATTCCGCCGTGATCCGAAGCCCCTTGTGCTCGCCGGTCGTGATTTCAAGATCCAGAATCTGATAGCCCACGCGGACGTGATCGGTCGATTCATCCTCGGTCGTGCGGTCCTCAAGCACTTCAATAACCGTCGCGTGCGCATACCGGTCATAGGGCAGAAGCGTATCGTCGTAGGAGACACCGTCGGGCAGACCGCCCTCTTCAAACAGAATCCGGTTGCTGTCCGCAGCGTTTGCGAGGTGCGTAAAATACACCTGCGCCGCATCGACGCGATTCGGGTTTTTGCGGGCGGCAGGCCTTTGGAATCCGACTGCGACGAGCACGAACACGGCGACGATGACCGCAACGATTCCGATCCCGATCCAGGTCCTGGGGCGTTTCAGCCATGCAATACGTTTTAAAAACCAATCTTTCATATCTGTCATTATAGCGTCAAACGCCGTATTCCGTCAAGAAAAAAGCCACCCCGAAGGATGGCTGATAAACTATTTTTCAAAGACGCGCGGGACGCGATCGCTGATCGAAAGCAGGATCTCGTAGGAAATTGTCTCGGCGCGGTCCGCGATTTCGTCCGCCGTGATCCGTTCGTTTCCCTGACGGCCTATGAGGACCGCTTCGTCGCCGATTGCGGCATTCGGCACCTCGGATACGTCGACCATCATCTGGTCCATGCAGATCGTGCCGATCTGCGGGCAGCGCACACCGCCGATCAGAACGTCGGCCTTGCCGGTCAGACAGCGCTTGTAACCGTCTCCGTAGCCGATGGGCAGCGTCGCAACGCGCGTAGGCCGCGAAGCGATGAACCGGAGTCCGTAGCTCACGCCTTCGCCGGCGGGGATCGTCTTCAGGTTGGTGATGTGCGTGACGAGCGACATCACGGGCGTAAGTCCGCTGTCTTCGGTGCGCCGCGGGTCCGGATGACAGCCGTAGAGCGCGATGCCGAAGCGCACCATGTCATACTGCAGCTCGGGATAGTCCAGCGTTGCGGCGGAGTTTGCGGCATGCACGATGGGTCGATACCCGCGTGCGTGAATCTTTGCGACGAACGCGTCAAAGCGCTGCGCCTGCAGCATCGTGAATTCCGGGTCGGATTCGGATTTCGCAAAGTGCGTGAACACGCCGTCCATATGTACGTTCGGGCATTCGTCAAACGCGTCCAGCAGCTCTTCGAGCATGGCGTCGTCTGTGACGCCGATGCGGCGCATGCCGGTGTCCAGCTTGACGTTCACGTGCGCGGGCTTTCCGGCGGACTTTGCCCAGCGCTCGAACAGACGGACCTGATCTGCCGTGAAGACGGCGGAGGTCAACTCGTTTCCGACGGCGACGGGCACGTGCTCCGGATCGGTGACGCCGAGAACCAGAATGGGCAGTTTTACGCCCTGCTCACGCAAACGGACGCCCTCCTCGGGAATGGCGACGGCGAGCATATCGACGATGCCGGACTGTTCAAGATACCGGCCGACCTCGATAATGCCGTGACCGTAGGCGTTTGCCTTGATGACCGCCAAAAATTTCGTTTCGGGCTTCAGCCTGCGTTTTGCAAGCCGTATGTTTTTCAACAAAGCAGGCAGATGTATGACCGCATAGGTACTGCGAAGCATGGATTGACTCCCCCCTTTTTTCCGGTACAGATTCTACAAGAATGCGGTGAAAAAGTCAATTCTTTTCCCGATGAATTGACGCAATTTTTACCCGGACATATTATATCGAAAAAATGTTAACAATTTATTCAAAAACTATTGCTTTTTCTATACCTTGGTGCTAAAATGGGATAGACAATACAAGATATAGGGGTTTCTATGGTCAGAATCATTGCGGGCACGGCGCGCGGAAGAAAACTCGAAACGCTCGAGGGCCTTGAAACCCGGCCGACGCTGGACCGTGTGAAGGAGGCCGTATTCGGGGCGCTGCAGTTCAGAATCCCGTATGCGGAGGTGCTGGATCTGTTTTCGGGAAGCGGCAGCCTCGGGCTTGAGGCGGCGTCGCGTGGGGCAAAGCGCGTCGTATTAAACGACCGCAATCCCGCCTGTATCGCGATCATCCGCCGCAACGTCGACGCGCTCGGGTTTTCCCGAATCGCGGAGACGATGAATCTGGATTATGCGGCGGCGATCGACCGGCTCGCATCGGCGGGCGCATCGTTCGACCTTGCGTTTCTGGACCCGCCTTACCGGGAGGGGCTTTCCCGGAACGCGGTGCAGCAGCTTTTCGAAAAGAAGCTGATCCGGCCGGGCGGGATTGTCGTATTGGAACACGCGGCGGAGCTTCCGCCCGAAGGTGTTCCGGGCGTATACCGCATTCAAAGGACCAAGCGGTTCGGCAAGTGCGGGTATTCACTCATTGAGGAGGACGTACCATGAAGATCGGCGTTTACCCGGGGAGCTTCGATCCGTTTACGATCGGGCATCTCGACGTTCTGAAGAACGCTTCCGGTCTGTTCGACGTTGTATACGTAGCGGTGCTGAACAACAGCGCAAAGACGCCGGTGTTTACGGTGGCGGAGCGCGTGGAGATGATCGACCGGATGCTGGAGGCCGAGGGACTTTCAAACGTCCGTTCCGGATCGTTTTCGGGGCTGCTGGTCGATTATGCGAACCAGATCGGCGCAAAGTACCTGATCAGAGGTCTTCGCGCGATCACGGATTTCGAGTACGAGTTTCAGATCGACGCGGTCAACCGGCATCTGAATCCGGAGATCCGCACGGTATACTTCATGGCAAGTCCCGCACATTCGTTCCTTTCGAGTTCGAACGTGCGTGAGATTGGGGAAATGGGCGGTTCCATCGAAGGATTGGTTCCGCAGTGCAATTATCATTTTTTACGGGAAAGGTTGGCAAGGCAGAAATGAACGGCGTACAGACAATGAAGATCTTCAGCATTCTCTCGAAGATCGAACAGCTCGTGGCGGACAGTCCGAAACCGAGATTCAATAACGCAGGCAGCCGTCGCATCATCGACGAGGAAGAGCTGCTTACCCTTTTGGACGATCTCAAGGCGACGATCCCCGAGGATATCAGAAGAGCATCGGGCATCATTGCGGAGAAGGACAACACGCTCCGCGATGCGAACGAGCAGGCGGATCAGATCGTTGCGGAGGCGCAGAAGGAAGCGAACGAGTTGCATGAGCAGGCGCAGGAGGCGGCGGAGAATGTCTACCGTCAGGCGGTTGCGGAGTATGAAGCTCTGATTGCGGAGAACAGCATCTATCAGGCGGCGATGAAGCGCGCAAACGATCTGCAGGCGGCGGCCGAAGAGAACGCGGATTCGATCTGCAACGGCGCACGCGCTTATGCGGACGATATCCTTGCGGACGTGCAGCGTTACCTCAACGACTACATGAAGATGATCAACGGAAACCGCGAGGAGCTTGACGTGCGGCAGAAGCCTGTTGCGCCCGCGCTGAAGATTCCCGAACCCGATCCCGCGCCGATCTCCAAGCCGGTCTCCGAGCCGCGCCGAGAAACGCGCCGTCAGGCGGAGCCGGTGCAGCGCGTGCAAAGACCCGCCGCGCCCGCGCCGCGTCCCGATCCCGAAGACGACTACGAAGAGGAAGAGGAAAAGCCGAAGCCGCGTAAGAAGGGCTTCTTTGCCCGCATGCTCGGGATTGAGGAAGTCGAAGAGGACGAGGGCGATGACGACGACTACTACGAAGAGGAAAAGCCCGCGCCCAAGAAAAAGCGCCGCAGCATCTTCTCCTTCTCTGACGATGACGAGGACGAAGACGAAGAAGAATAAGCCGTTCTGCATGATACGATCCGAGGGTAAAAAGCCCCCGGATCTTTGTCTTTATTGACGGAACGGGCGGAACTTGATACAATGACCGTATTATAAAAAAGGAGAACCGCTATGGTCGGATTCGGAATCGTCGGCACGCTGCTGCTTCTCGTCATGCTTGCCGTGCTCGAGTTGAATAAGAACACACTTTTGGGCTTTATCCTGCTCATTCTTGCAGCGGCGGGATTTACCGTTCTCTTCATCAAGGTGCTGCACGGAAGCAAATGGTACTGGAAGGCGCTGGGCTGGATCGGATTTCTCGCCGTGTTCGCCGGAATCCTGTTTCTGACGTGGCCGCCGGTGCGGCGCGTTCCGGCGTATAAGGGCGACGCGCCGGTGTATACGGATGTCGTTTCGATTGAGAAGGGCGACGTGCGCGGCGTCGTGATCGACGACGGCAGAGTCGAGCTGTACGCGGGCATTCCGTACGCAAAGCCTCCGGTGGGCGAACTCCGCTGGCGCGAGCCGCAGGATCCGGAACCATGGGAAGGCGTGCTTGACGCAGATCATTTCGCGCCGATGTGCATGCAGCCGACGTCCGCGCCCATCATCGACAGCCTGAAGCAGATCATCGGCTACCATGAATACAGCATTTCGCTGTCCGATAACTATCGCGCCGCAGTCAGCGAGGACGGGCTTTACGTCAACGTGTGGAAGCCGGCAGGCAAGGCCGAGGGGCTTCCCGTGCTCGTCTATATCCACGGCGGCACGCTGCAGACCGGCCAGCCGTGGTACGGTGATTATGCAGGGACAGGTCTTGCGCGAGAGGGCGTGATCGTGGTCAATCTCGGGTACCGGCTCGGCGTGTTCGGGTATCTGGCGAACGAGGCGCTGGCGGCCGAATCGCCGAACGGCACGACCGGCAACTACGGACTTCTCGATCAGATCAAGGCGCTCGAATGGGTGCGCGACAACATTGCGGCGTTCGGCGGCGATCCGAACAACGTCACGCTTGCGGGCGAGTCCGCGGGAGCGGCAAGCGTCAGCGCAATCTGCACATCTCCGCTTGCGAAGGGCCTGTTTCAACGCGTGCTGCTTGAAAGCTCAACGGTTGCGTCGGTCGAGCCGCCGCATTCGTTCAGAAGCTACGAGGATGCGATCGCGTCCGGAAAAGAGCTGATGGCGCGCTACGGCGTCAGCACGGTCGAGGAACTTCGTGCGCTCGACGCAAAGACGCTCGTCAACGAGGCGTATACGCAGCATTTTATGACGGTCGACGGCTACGCGCTGACCGAAACCCCGTACGAATCGTACAAAAAGGGCGTTCACAACGAGTCGGAGATCCTGCACGGCTACAATTCCGAGGAGAGCGGTCCGTTCCTGATCCTCGGCAACGCGAGCCTGAAGAATTATGAACAGAAGGTCCGAGACTATTTCAAGGAATACGCGGACGACGTGCTCGCGCTCTATCATCCGACGACCGACGCCGAGGCGAAGGACATGTGGGCGCAGATCTACGGCGCGGTGTTCTTCAACTATCCGCATTACTGCTTAAACCGCCTTGCGGTTGAAAACGGGATCCCGGTCTATGAGTATTATTTCTCGAAGCATAACGGCAGACTCGGCGCGTGGCACAGCGGCGAGGAGCTGTATTTCTACGGGAATCTGCCAAAAAATTCGCGGCTGTTCGACGAGGGCGACTATGCGCTCGGCGATACGATCCTCGCGTACGTGAAAAACTACGTCCAAACCGGCGATCCGAACGGCGAAGGGCTGCCCGCATGGACCGTCGCGCCCGATTCCGCAAGCCTCCTCGCGCTCGGCGACACGGTCGGAATGACCGATGAGAAGTATCTGGCGTTCTATGCGATCATGGATCGCATGACCGGTTGGGGCGAATAAGCGACGGAACAAAAAATTTGTAGGAATTGCAAAAATTTCTGTTGACAAACCATGCTGAACCCGCTATAATATCATCTGTTCGCGGGAATAGCTCATTTGGTAGAGCGCAGCCTTGCCAAGGCTGAGGTGGCGGGTTCGAGCCCCGTTTCCCGCTCCACCATATGCCTCCTTAGCTCAGCTGGCTAGAGCACCTGACTCTTA
>JAFOTD010000067.1 GCA_017388175.1 Clostridia bacterium
AACGCGACCGGCTGTACCTCCATCTACGGCGGTTCCGCACCGACGGCTCCGTACTGCAAGAACGACAAGGGTCAGGGCCCGGCATGGGCGAACTCCCTGTTCGAAGACAACGCAGAGTTCGGCTACGGCATGAACATCGCGACGAAGCAGCGCCGCGCGCGTCTTGCGGATACCGTGAAGAAGATGCTCGAAGTCCCGTATCTCGACGAAGAGATCGCTGCCGCTGCAAAGGAATGGCTCGAAAAGATGAACGACGCGAAGGGTTCCCGCGAAGCGGGCGACAAGCTCGTTGCTCTGATCGAAGCGCATCCGACCGCAACGAAGGGCTGCGACTGCGAAGCCTGCACGCTCGCGCGTGAAGTCCTTGCGCAGAAGGATCAGCTTGTGAAGCCGTCCATCTGGGTATTCGGCGGCGACGGCTGGGCATAC
The DNA here is from genome assembly GCA_017388175.1 of Clostridia bacterium. Lineage (GTDB taxonomy): Bacteria > Bacillota > Clostridia > Christensenellales > CAG-138 > UBA3792. Next base: position 430 of record JAFOTD010000067.1, read on the forward strand.
GATATCGGCTTCGGCGGACTCGATCACGTGCTTGCACAGGACGAAGACGTCAACGTGCTCGTCGTGGACACCGAGGTGTACTCCAACACCGGCGGCCAGTCCAGTAAGGCAACGCCGACCGGCCCGATCGCGAAGTTCGCGGCAGCCGGCAAGCGCACCAAGAAGAAGGACCTCGGCCTCATGGCAATGTCTTACGGCTACGTCTATGTCGCAAAGGTCTGCATGGGCGCAGATCCGAACCAGCTCCTGAAGGCTGTCAACGAAGCAGAAGCGTACAACGGACCGTCCCTGATCATCGCGTACGCGCCCTGCATCAACCACGGCATCAACATGGGTCACAGCCAGGAAGAGGCAAGGAAGGCCGTCGAAGCCGGTTACTGGCCGATGTACCGCTACAACCCCGATCTGGCGCTCGAAGGAAAGAACCCGTTCCAGCTTGATTCCAAGGATCCGAAGGCGAGCTACCGCGAGTTCATCATGGGCGAAGCGCGTTACGCCGCGCTCACCAAACAGTTCCCGGAGGTTGCGGACGATCTGTTCACCCGCGCCGAGAACGAGGCGAACGAGAAGATCGATTACTACAAGAAACTCAACGATATGTAATTCATATCCATGCAACACAAAACCCCGCCGCGAAAACGGCGGGGTTTTGCGTCGGGGAACCGTCAGACAGGAAACAACCCATCCGGCAACGCGGCGTTTACCAGATCGATCGCCGTCGGCACGAGCAGGATCAACGCCATGGCGACGATCGCAAGGACGTGACCGGCGGTCCTTGCGCGGTCGGTAAAGATCGGCGTAAAGACCTTGACCTTTCGCGCCGTCCATGCCGCGACCGTGTAGAGCGCGCGGCCGAATGCGCCGCCGAGCGTGTTCGCGATCAGATCGTCCATATCCGCGACGCGGCCGATAAAGAATTGCATGGTTTCGATGGATAGCGACAAAAGCAGGCAGATCAGCACGGTCTTCCACGCGCCGCTGCGCAGCGGGACAAACACGCAGGGAAGCAGCGCGCCGAGCGGCATAAAGAGACAGACGTTCCACATGACCTGACTCGACCACAGTCCGCCGTCATACTGAAGCGCGAAAAGAAACGAATCGCCCGGACAGAGGTGCAGCCGGTCGGAAAGCGGCATGTCCGCGTGCGGAACCGCCCAGAAGAACGTCACGTAGATCAGCGCGAAAAAGAATCCGATCAGCAGATAGTTGGCAAGGTGCCGGATAAACGGGTACGGCTTACGGTTTGCGTGCAGGAGCAGCGCAAGCGGCGTATAAAGCGCCGCGGCAGCAACAGCCGTCAGAGGCAGAAACGTAATCGCATCGTATAAATACGTCATAAACTCCTCCTCAATGGATGTCGAGCGTATTATACCGTGAAAATGCGGATAAATTGTCACAGAAGAAAGAATTCGATGTAATCAAATTGTAAAGGGCGCGTGATTTGCCATTTTTCAGGGGGCGTGCTATACTGTGACGTATCTGACGGGAAGAGGAAGGACGGAAGCGTGCAAAAAGGATTAACCGGCAATGCGCTGAAAATGATCGCGATCGCGGCGATGACGCTCGACCACGTTCTGTGGGTCGTCTTTCCGGGTTATCAGACGGCGTGGTGGCTGCTTGCGCTGCACACGGTCGGCCGTATTACCGCGCCGGTCATGTGGTTCTTTATCGTGGAAGGCTACCTGCACACGCGCAATTTCAGAAAATACGCGGCGCGGCTGTTCCTGTTCGCGTTTCTTTCGCATTTTGCCTACTGTTTCGCGTTCGGCATCCCGTTTCTGCCGTTTTCAAAGGGAGAAATCTTTAATCAGACGAGCGTGATCTGGCCGCTGGCCTGGGGATTGATGACGATTCGCCTGTTCGATTCCGGGCTGAAAACGTGGCTGAAGTTTCTGCTGCTTGTGCCGATCCTTGCGGTTTCGTTCCCGGCGGACTGGAGCTGTATCGCGGTCGTCGCGATCCTGTACCTTTGGGGCAAGCGCGGGAAATTCATTGAGAATATGGTATGGATGATGATCTGGGTTGCGATGTACGCCGTCGTGTACTGTTTCTTTATTGACCGTGCGTACGGCGTGATGCAGCTCGGCGTGGCGCTGTCGATCCCGCTTCTCATGCTCTACAACGGGCAGCGAGGGAAGTGGAAGGGCATGAAGTGGCTCTTTTACCTTTACTATCCCGGACATCTCGCGCTGCTTGGGATCCTGAGACTGGTGCTCGGGAACGGAAATATCATGATCGGCAGCTGATCCAACAGGCGGTTGAGCTGACTCGTAAACGGCGCGCTGTAAAAGGACGCGCCGGTTTGCTATCCTGTATGCAGAACGAAACAGGAGGAAACAACAATGGAATTCGGAAAACAGTTTAAGGAACTCAGAACGGCGCGCGGGCTCACGCAGGAGACCGTCGCGGAGAAGCTCGGCGTAACGGGACAGGCGATCAGTCGCTGGGAGCGCGGGGAAACGCTGCCCGACATCTCCCTGCTGCCGGAGATCTCCGCATACTTCGGCGTTACGATCGACGCGCTGTTCGCGCTCAGTGACGATACGCGCATGGAGCGCATTCAGAACATGATCTGGGACGTCAGGGAGTTCGATTCCGACGTGGTGGAGATGGAACGCCGCTTCCTGCTCGAAAAGGGTATGAAGGAGCCGAACAATCCGGAACCGTACGCGCTGCTTGCGGACATGGAAAACCATCTTGCCAAGCAGTGTCATGCGCGGGCGGAGCTTGCCGCAAGGGAAGCGATCCGCCGAGATCCGTACAATCGGCACGCGTTCGGCGAGATCAGCGACGCCATGGGCGGCCGCGCATCCGATTGGTACTGCTGGTCTCACCATCGGGAGATCGAGTTCTGGAAGGCGCACCTGAAGGAGCATCCGGACGCGTCGAGAGCGTATCTGTGGCTGATGGACGATCTCATCGACGATCAGCGCTTCGACGAGGCGAGAGCGTATCTTTCCGAAATGGCGAAGTATGAGAGGACCTTCCGTGTGCCGCTCTACGAGGGCAATATCGAATGGTTTGCCGGCAATCGCGAAACCGCAATGGAGATCTGGAAGGGCATGTGCGAAGCGTATGCGGACGAATGGATGGTATGGCTCTCCATGGGCGACGTATATGCAAGGCAGGGTGCGTTCGAGGAGGCGATCGCCATGTA
>JAFOTD010000068.1 GCA_017388175.1 Clostridia bacterium
CGCCGCGCTGAATCTCAAGGACAAGGACCAGCTTCTTGGCGCATACCCGATGCCCACGATGGACATCCTGCTCGTCACCGAACAGGGCATGTGCATCCGCTTCGCTTCCGACTCCGTGCCGGAAACCGGCAGGACGGCGGCGGGCGTGATCGGCATCAAGCTGGAGCCGAAGGATAAGGTCATGGCGTGCATGCCGGTCGGCGACGAGGGCGAGCTGATCGTGCTTTCCGACCGCGGCTTCGGCAAGCGCAGCTTCCTCTTTGACTACGAGCAGCAGGGCAGAAACGGCAAGGGCGTGAAGACCTTCGACTTCCGCAAAAACGGTTCTAACGGCACGCGCATCGCCTACGCCGGCACGGTGCAGGCGCCGTTCACGCTCATGATCGAGCAGCGCCACGGCACGAAAACGCCGATCGACACCGAAAGCATCCACATCGAGCCGAAGGCAAGTAAGGGCGAAATGCTCCTTGCGGTCGTGCTCGACGACGACGTGGTCTCGGCGTACCGCAGCGACGAATAAGAACCGATATGCGAAAACCTCCGCGATCTCGCGGAGGTTTTTTGTTTTGATTTGACACGTTGCAGCGATCTTCGGACTGCATAAGCGCGTTGCAGACGCGCGCGAACGCGTCACGGAAAAGCCGGTCTGTTGAAATATGCCGTATTTCAGCAGATCGAATTATTTGACGACCTTCGTGCCGCTCTCGCCGCGAAGCGCAGCAGCCGCGTTTTCCAAAGAGGCGATGATCGCTTCGCCGCCGGTCTTTGCAAAGCTCATAGCCGCCTGCACCTTCGGAAGCATCGAGCCCGGCGCGAAGTGGCCTTCCTTGCAGTACTGCTCGGCCTCGGCGCAGGTCATGCGCTCAAGCGACTGCTGGTTGGGCTTGCCCCAGTTGATCGCGACGCGGTCGACCGCGGTGAGGATCACGAGCGCGTCGGCATGCACGAGCTCCGCGAGCTTTGCGGACGCAAAGTCCTTGTCGATGACGGCGGGAACGCCCAGAAGCTTTCCGTCCTTTTCGATGACCGGAATGCCGCCTCCGCCCACGGTGATGACGACGTGACCTGCGTCGATCAGGGTGTTCACCATGTCCTTTTCGATGACGTCAACGGGCTTCGGGCTCGGCACGACCTGACGATAGCCGCGTCCTGCGTCCTCGATCATCGTATAGCCCTTCTCCGCCGCGATTTTATCCGCTTCTTCCTTCGTATAGAACGCGCCGATCGGCTTGGTCGGATGCTGGAATGCCGGGTCGTTTTCATCGACGAGCACCTGCGTAACGACGGTCGCGACGGACTTTTCGATTCCGCGCGCTCTAAGCTCGTTTTGAATGCTGTTTTGCAGATGATAGCCGATGTAGCCCTGGCTCATCGCGCCGCACTCCGGGAACGGCATATCCGACTTGATCGCTTTGGCGTTCGCAGCGGTGGACATCGCAAGGTTGATCATGCCGACCTGCGGGCCGTTGCCGTGCGCGATGATGACCTGGTTGCCCGCCTCGATGAGGTCGACGATGGGCTTTGCGGTCTCGGTGACGAGCCGAAGCTGTTCATAGGGCGTGTTGCCCAGCGCGTTTCCGCCGAGGGCGATGACGAGTTTCTTCATTTCATAATCCTCCTATCGTGCGCTGCACGTTTTTTACCGCATCTATTATAAAATTCCGCGCGCGGCTTGTCAACGAAATTGCAGGGAATATATCGTTGCAATCCGCAGCCGTTTACGGTACAATACGAAGTATGGAACAATTCTGGACATCTTTCAATATCGTCATCCCGCTCGTCATTATGATGGCGACGGGCTTTCTCATCCGGCGGGTCGGCCTCGTCTCCGAGGACGCGTTTCGCATCATCAACCGGATCGTATTTTACGTCGGCATCCCGACGCTCGTCTTCCACGGCGTCGTCACCGACCGGACGCCCGCAAGATGGCAGTTTGCGCTGTGGGTGGCGGGAAGCGTGCTCGTCGCGTTCGCGCTCTCGATGCTGCTTGCCCGCGTGCTCACAAAGGACCCGTCTAAGCGCGGCACGCTCGCGCAGGCGGCGTACCGCAGTAACGACGGCATCTTCGGGCTTGCGGTTGCGACAGCGCTTATGGGCGAAGGCAAGACCGGCACGATGGCTTTTACGCTCGTCATCTCCGCGTCGCTGTTCGGGCTCACCGGCGTGCTCTGCTATGAGCTGAACCGCGGCGGCAATGTCAAGCCCGCAAAGGTGCTTCTGAACCTTCTGAAAAACCCGATCCTGTGGGCTGCCGCGCTGGCGTTCCTCGTACGGTTTACCGGGATCGAGCTTCCGTACGCCGTGCTGAAGCCGATCGAGTATTTCAAGAACATGTGTACGCCTTTGGGCTTTCTGGTGCTCGGCGGCGTGCTCTCGTTCAAATCGCTCAAGGAAGACTGGAAGCTCGTCACGATCATCAGCGCGGTCAAGCTCATCGCGTTTCCGGTCGCGGTCTGCTCGCTCGCCTATTTTGCCGGCGGGCTCAGAGGACCCGAACTTGCCTCGATCTTTATCGTGTTCTCCGCGCCGACCGCCATGTCGTGCCTGCCGATGGCTTCTGAGCTCGGCGGCGACGTGAAGCTTTCCGGCGAGCTCATCGCGGTCACGACCGTGCTTTCGCTTCTCACCGTATTCCTGTATCTGACGTTCTTCGGAGGGATCCTTGCATGACCGAACGGCTTTATCTTCTTGACAGCATGCTTTCCGCGTTTGACGCAACCGTCCTCGCCTGCGAGCCGGACGGCGACGGATACCTGATCGAACTTGATCAAAGCGCCTTCTTCCCGAACAAGGGAGGCCAGCCCTGCGACACGGGTACGCTGAACGGCGCGCGGGTGCTCGACGTGAACGAGCAGGGCGAAAGGCTTTGGCACCGCACCGATCGCGCGATCCCCGCGGGAACAAAGGCGCACGGCGAGCTCGACTTTGCCCGCCGTTTCGACATCATGCAGCAGCACACCGGCGAGCATCTGCTTTCCTGGTGCGCCTGGCATCTTTTCGGCGCGCAGAACGTGGGCTTCCATTGCGCGCTGACCTACGCGACGCTCGATCTTGACAAGCCGGTCGGTCACGACGGGATTGCGGAGATCGAAACCACGGCAAACCGCCTCGCCGCCGAAAACGCGGCGGTCACGGCGAAAATCTATGATAGCGAGGACGATTTAAAGGGCATTCCGCTCAGAAAGCACGCGGAAGGCTTAACCGCGCCGATTCGCATTGTGACGATCGAGGGCAGCGACGCGTGCACCTGCTGCGCGCCGCACGTCAGACGCACCGGCGAGATCGGACAGTTGAAGATCATCGATGCGGTTCCCTATAAGGGCGGCACGCGCTGCACGTTCCTGTGCGGTATGCGCGCGCTCCGGCACGCGCAGGCAATGCAGGATACGGTCTCCGCGATCGCGCTGCGGTTTTCGACCGCGCGGGAGCAGGCGGAATCCGCGGTACAGAAACAGGGCGAAGAGCTTTCCGAAACAAAGCGGGAGCTCAGGCAGGCGTACGCTGCGCTCGACGGCTATCTTGCCGAATCGCTGAAGCGCGAGGCGGAGGACGTAAAGGGAACGAAGCTGATCGTGAAGCTGCTCGAAAGCGTCGACGCGAAGCGGCTCCGCGGTCTTGCGGGCGCGACCATGGACGGCCGCGCGCTGACGGTGCTGTTCTCCGACACGGGCGAGCGCGTCTCCTACCTGCTTGCTTCGAACGGGATCAAAACGGATGCGGGCGTTCTGATCGGAGCGGTCAACGCCGCTTTGAACGGGAGCGGCGGCGGACGGGGCACGCTTGCGCAGGGCAGCGCAAAAAAGCCGGCCGGTCTGAAAGAGACCGTCGAAGGGCTTTTCACCTATTTCCGGAACGTCCTTCTGCACGAATAACGAATTGCATCTTTTCCTGCAATAACGCGGATTTCTTTGGGAATCCGCGTTTATTCTTTCTTATTTTACATTTCTGTTGCGTTTTGTTCAAAAAATATGCACGATTTTCTTGCATTTCCAAGATATACTGATAGCATCCGAACTTGTCAATTAAAGGAGTTTTCGTATGAACCATCCGGAACCAAACACCCCGGGGCGCAAAGGTTTGCGCGTCGCATACATTGCGGCCTGCGCGTGCCTTTTCTTGCTGATCGGCTGCGCACTGAGTGCCGGTTCGCATGTGCCGGACGCCGAGATTCCCGCGGACGACGTGATCTACGAGGCTCCGCCGACGCCGGAACTGATCGACGTAACGCCCGATCCCGCGCAGATTACGCCGGAACCGTCCTATAATCCGACGCCAACCCCCTCCCCGACACCGACGCCCTCGCCGACGCCGACGCCGACCCGTCATCCTTTGAACGGCGATGCGTTCCTTTCCGGCGACAGGGACCCGATCGTGCTGGACATTCAGATCCGCCTGATGGAGCTCAACTACCTCGACTTCGAGCAGCCGGACGATGAATATTCCGACGGTACCGCGGACGCGATCCGCGCGTTTCAGGTGCGAAACGGGATTCACGGCAACGGCATCTGCGACAAGGAAACGTATGAAAAGCTGTTCAGCGACGACGCGCTGACCTACGCGATGGTCAAGGGCTCAACCGGCGACGACGTGGAAATCGTCAAGGAAAGGCTTATCGAGCTCGGCTATCTCGACGGCACGCCGTTCGGGGCATATGACGAGCAAACCGAGTCCGCGGTGCGCCGGTTCCGGCAGAAGAACAGCCTTGCCGACGACGTGATTATTGACAACGACGCGTACGAGGTACTGCTCGGCGAAGACACCGTCTCGAACTTCTATGCGCTCGGCGATCATGACGACGTGATCGAGCAGTACCAGCAGGACCTGTTCGAACTCGGCTATCTTACCTACCTGCCGGACGGCGTATTCGGTAGGCAGACGCAGAATGCCGTACGCCGCTTCCAGGAGGAAAACGGTCTGGTCGTGGACGGATGCCTCGGCATGAGCACCGTTGCGCTTTTGAAGAGCGGCGAGGGCGATCCGTTCGCCTTCACCGTCGGCGCGGAGGGCGCGGACGTGCAGCGTATTCAGGAACGGCTCGCACATTATAACTATTTGTCCGGCGGTCAAGTCACCGGCTATTACGGCGATAAGACCCAGGCGGCTGTAAAATCCTTCCAGTCGCGCAACGGCTTGAAGTCCGACGGCGCGATCGGGTACGAAACGATGAAAGTGCTTTTGAGCGACAGCGCGAAGGCTGCGCCCGCAACGCCCAAACCCGCAACGCCCAAGCCCACCAAAAAGCCCACGTCGAAGCCGACGGCAACGCTCAAGCCCGGCACGACGCCGAAGCCGACCCAAAAGCCCACCGCAACGCCCAAGCCCGACGGCGGAGACAGCGGTTCCGGCAGCACGATCAACTACGGGCAGGGCAAGGAAGCGTTCATCAAGATCGCGGAATCAAAGCTCGGCTGCCGGTACGTGCGCGGTGCGAAGGGCCCAAATAAATTCGACTGCTCCGGCTTCGTCTACTGGTGTTTAAACCAGGCGGGCGTCAAGCAAAGCTACATGACGAGCATCGCATGGCGAAGCTGCTCGAAGTATAAGCGCATCAAATCGATGAGCGACATCAAGCGCGGCGACGTGCTGGTGTTCAAGGGCAAATCAATGTCGACCGGCCACGTCGGGATCTACCTCGGCAGCGGCAGGATGATCGACGCGTCCTCCTCGAAGGGCAAGGTCCGCATCACCGAAAGCGTCCTTTCGAGCACGTACTGGAAGGAGCACTTCCTGATGGCATACCGCATCTGGGATTAAATGCCGACCCGTTCGATTCAACCGGGAAACAAAAAAGACGCTTTTTCAAAAAGCGTCTTTTATTATTTTGCCGTGCTTACTTGTCCAGCGTGTCGGACATCGTGGCGACCATGACCGCCTTGATCGTGTGCATGCGGTTCTCCGCCTCGTCGAACACGACGCTGTGCTTCGAACGGAACACTTCGTCGGAAACTTCCATTTCCTTGAGGCCGAAGCGCTCGTAGATATCCTTGCCGACGCTCGTCTCGAGGTCGTGGAAGGACGGCAGGCAGTGCTCGAAGATGACGTCGGGGTTGCCGGTCTTCTTCAGCATATCCATCGTGACGCGATACGGCTCAAGGAGACGGATGCGCTCTTCAAACTGCGCTTCCTCGCCCATGGATACCCAAACGTCGGTGTAGATGACGTCCGCGCCTTCGACCGCGTCGATCGAATCGGAAAGCTCGATCTTGCCGCCGGTCTCCTTGCAGAGCTCACGCATCTTATTGACCAGATCCTCGGACGGGAACAGCGCTTTCGGCGCGATGCCGACGAAGTGCATGCCCATCTTGGCGCAGCCGATCATCAGGGAGTTGCCCATGTTGTTGCGCGCGTCACCGACGTACACGAACTTGACCTCATGAAGCGGCTTTTTGACGTGCTCTTCGATCGTCATCCAGTCCGCGAGAACCTGCGTCGGATGATAGAGGTCCGTAAGGCCGTTCCATACCGGAACGCCGCTGTACTTGGCGAGCAGCTCGACGGTCTCCTGCTTGAAGCCGCGGAACTCGATGCCGTCATAGAATCTGCCGAGCACCTTTGCGGTGTCTTCGAGCGATTCCTTCTTGCCCATCTGGCTGTTGCTCAAAAACGTGACGTTCGCGCCCTCGTCGTATGCCGCGGTCTCAAACGCGCAGCGGGTACGGGTGGAGGTCTTCTCGAACAGCAGCACGACGTTCTTGTTCGCCATGCGCTTCGGGAAAATGCCCTGTTTCTTTTCGGCTTTGACCTGATGCGCGAGCTTTAAAAGCTGGCGGATCTCGTCGGGCGTGTAGTCGAGCAGCGTGAGAAAGTTTCTTCCCTGGAACATAATGTGTTTCCTTTCTGTATGTGATATTTTTGGATTTGCTTACTTTTGAATCGGCTCGCGCACAAACGGCATGCTCATGCAGCGCGGACCGCCGCGGCCTCTTGAAAGCTCTGCGGACGGGATCTCATGAACCGTGATCCCGTTCTCTCTGAGAATGCGGTTGGTGACGTAGTTTCTGGAATAGGTGACGACCTCGCCGGGCGCAACGCACAGCGTGTTCGCGCCGTCGTTCCACTGTTCGCGCGCCGCGTCGATCTCGCTCGCGCCGCCGCATTCGATGAAGCGGACCTTGCGGTCCAGAACGTCGGAGAATACTTCGACCAGCGGTCTTGCATCCTCTTCGATCATAAGCTTCTGCCCGTCGGGCTTCGTGAGCCGGAAAGCGCGCATCGTGCGGAGAATGTTCGGATGCACGACGAACGAATCGACGTCCACCATCGTCATGACGGTGTCGAGATGCATGAACGCGCGCACCTTCGGGATATCGACCGCAAGGATCTGCCGGATTCCCGTGCGCTCGTTGATCAGACGGTTTGCCGCAAGCTCGACCGCCTGCGCGCTCGTGCGCTGCGACATGCCGAACGCCACGGTTTCGGGCGAAAGTACGAGGCAGTCGCCGCCTTCCAGCGAATGCACGTCGGTCCGGTCGTGGTATTTCGGCACCCATTTATAGACGGGATGATACTTGAAAATGTACTTCGCAAACAGCGTTTCACGCCGACGAACCTCGTTTGCCATGCGCGAGATCAGCACGCCGTCGCCGACGTTCATGAACGGATCGCGCGTAAAATACAGGTTCGGCATCGGATCGACGTAGAACGGGTACTTGTCGTCGGTAAAATCGACGAGATGCCGCTTTGTGACCTTCGGGATGTCGCTCTTTCGAACGCCGCCCGCAAGAACCTGAATGAGCCGTTCCAGAGGCAGTGCGGACAGATATTCGTTGACCGCCTGTTCGGCGCCTTCCGCCGCGATATTCGCCTCGCGGATGTATTCCCAGATCAGCTCGTCCTTTGCGTCCGCCGCTTCGACCGCTTCCTTTAAGAGCGTGTCGAGATACAGCACTTCCACCCCGCAGTCGCGGAGCGTCTTTGCGAACTGATCGTGTTCCTCTTTTGCGTGTACCAGATACGGAATGTCGTCAAAAAGCTGCCGCGCAAGGTAATCGGGCATCAGGTTTTCAAGCTCCGCGCCCGGACAATGCAGCATAACGGTTTTGAGTTTTCCGACCTCGGATTGTACACAAATCGGTTTGTTCATGGATTTCCTCCTTCAGCGGTCGAATCGGGATCGAAGTATGCAAGAATGCCCCGATAAATCCCAACTGCCATCTTATCCTGAAAAGTGTCTTTCGTCAAGAGCAAGTCTTCCGTTTCGTTGCTCAAATGACCCATTTCTATGCAAACGATCGGCTGGGTGCACCAATTGAAGCCCGTCTGATCGCTGCGGTACGTGATGCCGTTGTGCTTGCGCGCCGAAAGTCCCGTCGCCTTGCAGTAGCTATCCAGGATTGCCGTCGCCGCGCGCACGTTTTCGTTATAGAACGACGTATGCTCTTTGGTCGGCACCAGCATGAACGCGCCGCGCACGCTCGTGTCGTTCGTGCCGTTGCAGTGCAGCCGGATTGCGAGGTCGACGCCGTACTCGTTGAATAGCTCGGCGCGTTCGCGATTGGAAATATTGACATCGTTCTCGGTGCGCGTCATTACGACCGTCGCGCCAGCTTCCTCCAGAATCGACTGAAGCTTCAGCGCCACGGCAAGGTTGACCTCGTATTCATAAATCCCGGTTGCGATGCCCCGCGTGCCGGACGAACACCTTGCCTTCATCTCATCGGAATCCGGCGCATTGGGTTCCTTCTCAAGATCCCCGTGCGATTGATGCCCCGCGTCAATGCCGATCACAAGCCCCGCGAGCGGCGGCGGAACCGGCGTCGGTCCCGGCGTCGGCGAGGGCGTCGGCGGAGGCGGAAGCGTCGGCGTCTCATACACGACCGTTTCGTTGTCAGGCGTTTCGATAACGACGATTTCCTCCGGCTCCGGCGTTTCCGTCGGTGCCGGCGTATCCGTCGGCGCAGGCGTAAACGCGCCCTCCGCCGTCTGCGGATTCGTGCAGGCGAGCAGGAGCGTAAGCGCGAGCAGAACGACAAGCCACCGTTTCTTCATCATGTTACAGAACTCTGCGCCCTTCGAGCGCCTTGGCGAGCGTGACCTCGTCGGTATATTCGAGATTCCCGCCGATCGGGATGCCGTGCGCGATGCGCGTCGTCGTCACGCCCATCGGCTTCAGAAGCTTTGCGATGTATGCGGCGGTCGCTTCGCCCTCCACGTCGGGATTCGTGGCAAGAATGACTTCCTTGACCGCGCCGGTCTTGCAGCGTTCCAGAAGCGCGTTGATGCGCAGCGCGCCCGGACCGATGCCGTTCATCGGAGAGAGCGAGCCGTTCAGCACGTGATAGCGCCCGTGAAACTCGCGCGTTTTCTCCATGGAGAGCACGTCGCGCGCGTCGCTCACCACGCATACGACCTCGTCCGTGCGCTTCGGATCGGCGCACAGCTCACAGGTTTCAAGATCGGTGAACGCGCCGCAGATCGGGCACGGATGCACCTTCTGGCGCGCGTTTGTGATCGCTTCGGCAAGCTCAAGTGCCTGCTCCTTCTGAACGCTTAAGATATGATACGCAAGCCGCTGCGCCGTTTTCCGCCCGATGCCGGGAAGTCTCGATAACTGCGTTGTCAGTTTTTCAATGGACTCGATTGCCATATCAGAAACCGAGGCTCATGCCGCCGGTAATCTTGCTCATCTCGCGCTCGACCGTTTCGCTCGCTTCCTTCAGCGCGGCGTTCACGCCCGCAACGATCAGGTCCTCGAGCATCTCGACGTCGTCCGGATCGACGCACGTCGGATCAAGCTTGATCGACTGCACCGTCTTGTCGCCCTTCACGGTGACCGTCACCATGCCGCCGCCCGCGGTCGCCGAAAATTCAGCCGCGTTCAGCTCCGCCTGTTTTTTCTCGATTTCCTGCTGCATTCTCTGGGCCTTCATCATCATCTGCTGCATGTTCATGCCGCCGCCCATACCGCCTCTCGGGAATCCGCCTTTTGCCATGTTGTTACCTCCGTTATTTGATCACAAGGGAACTGCCGAACAGCTCCTTCAGTTTTTCTTCGTTCTCGTTCTGCAGCGCCGCAAGCCGGAAGCTGAGCTCCGTTCCCGGCCGCACCGTCGCAATCGCGTCGTTTGCGATTTTCAGGTTCCTCGCCGCGCGAAGCCCCATCAGCATGCTCTCCTGCGTCGCCGGAAACTCAACCGTCAGCACGTCGCCGTTGATCGCCGTCCCCGTCGTCCCCTTCACGTAGAAGTATACCATCGGGTTCAGCTCCATGATCTTCTTTTTCGCCGCCTCCCAGATTGTCTCCGCCTCGCTGCTCTGCGGTTTTTCAACCGGTGCCGGCGCGGGCGTCGGTTCCGGCTCCTGCGTCGGCGCAGATTCGGGCGCGGGCTCCTTCGCCGGCGGTTCCTCGCGCATCGGCGGCTCCTCCCACGGAGGGACGGGGGCGTCATGCGGGACGTCGCGCCTTGTCTCCCCTGTGTAAGAGGAGGCGTCTTTGCCATCAGAGAAAGACGGAAGGGTCGTTCCCGCCGGTCTTGCTTCCAGCAGCGCCACGCGCGCTTCGAGCGCGGAAAAGCTCTGATCGTCCGCCGGACGGCAGATGCGCACGAACGCCGTTTCGATCGGAACGCGCGGCGCGGGGAACAGCCTGAGCCTGCCCTGTACGGAAAGAAGCTGCTCCATCGCATAGAGGATGCGCGCCTCGTCCGCCGCTTTTGCAGTCTTCAGATACCGCTGCATCTGATCATCCGTGCAATCCAGAAGATCCGCGCAATCTCCGCACGTCTTCGCAAGCAGCAGCGCGCGGAAATGCCGGGAAAGATCGTTTAAGAACACGCCGAGATCGCGTCCGTTTTTCACCACGTCGTCGAGCGCGCGCACCGCGTCCTTCGCGTTCCCCGAAAGAAGCGCGTTTGCGGTATCCTCAAGCACCGCCGCGGAAACCGTGCCGAGCGCGTCTAAAACGTCCTGTTCCGTCACGCGATTGCCGGCGTAGGACAGGCATTGATCGGCAAGCGACAGCGCGTCGCGCATGCCGCCCTCCGCCGCCCGCGCGATCAGCCGAAGTCCGTTCGGCTCGATACTCGCGCCGGCCTTTTCGAGCACGGCGGTCAGGTTCGTCACGATATGCGCGATCGTGAGTCTGTGAAAATCGAAGCGCTGACAGCGCGAAATGATCGTCGCGGGGAGCTTTTGCGGCTCGGTCGTGGCAAGGATAAACAGCACGTGCTTCGGCGGCTCCTCAAGCGTTTTCAACAGCGCGTTGAACGCCGCGTTCGAGAGCATGTGCACCTCGTCGATGATGAACACGCGATATTTGAGCTCCAGCGGCGCAAACTGTGCCTGCTCTATGAGAGAGCGGACGTTGTCCACGCTGTTGTTGGACGCGGCGTCGATCTCGATCACGTCCGCGCTGCCCGCCGCGGTGAGACGGCACGCGGCGCACCTGCCGCACGGTTCGCCGTCTTTGGGTTCAAGGCAGTTTGCCGCGCGCGCGAGGATCTTTGCGGACGTCGTTTTGCCCGTTCCGCGCGAGCCGCAGAACAGGTACGCATGGGAAAGCTTACCTTCCCGCACCTGATTCTTCAGTATGGTGGTGATATGATCCTGTCCGATGACCTCCGAAAACGTTTCCGGACGGTATTCGCGGTACAATGCGCGTCGTGCCAAAGCGTTCGTTCCTTTCCCGTGCGCGAAACAGATTCGCGCACTCTTTCATGATGCAGTATACCACATTCTTTTCGGAATCACAATCCCAAAACGCGCTTCGAAGGTTGACCTCGTTGTGAAATAAGTGTAAAATAACGGCATGAAACGCGAAAAGCGATACCGCTCCATAGAAAAGGCCGGAAAGAGCCTGAAACGATTCCGCATCATGCCCTATCTCGAGATCCTGCTCGTCATAGGGTTTGTCGCCGCATTCGGCTGGGCGATGTGGACCTACGGCATCCCCTTCCTCAAAGGCCTTTCGGAGCAGTTCATCGCATGCCAGCGGCCGGCCGCCCCGACCCCTGCGCCCACGCCCGACCCGACGCCTGCGCCCACGCCCGACCCGCGTGATCTGCACGCCTTCGGTCATGCCGATCTTCGCACGGCGGCGACGGAGATCGTCGTTCCGGAATATCAGTACGCGACGGACGTGACGATCAGCGGCGATACGCTGATCGCCCCGGTCGGCAACTATACGCCCGACGGCACGGCGGCGTTCGTGCGGCTTCTGATCTATAACGTCAAAACGAAATCGCAAAGCCTTCTGGCGCTTCCTTTGGAATACAAGAGCATCCGCTTTCCGGCCATGAACACGCGCTGGATCGTCTATCTCGATTCCGCGGCAAACGGCGGCGGGCGCCTGGTCGCGTACCGCAGAAGCGACGGAACGGCGCGCGCGCTGAAAACCGTGCATACGGGCCTTGTCAAGCCCGTTCTCTATGAGAATACGGCGTTCTGGATCGAGCGCACCGGACAATCGCGCGATAAGCTGTTCGCGGTTGATCTTGAAACCGGTGAAAGCGCGACGCTCGCGATCTACGACAGCTCGCCCTACGGCCTTTCGAACCCGTACGTGTACGGGCATACGCTTTTGTACGTCGCGCCGGACGGGGCGCTCACAGCGCTCGATCTTGAAACCGGCGAAAGCAAAACGATCGACGTCGGCGTTCCGTACGTGCACGACCCGCAGATGAATGCGGACGGGATCGCATTCCTCGATTCCGATCACGCGGCAGACGGGCGCGTGCTGTGGTACGACGGAAGCAAAACGGTCGAGGTCGTTTCCGGCGCGGTCGATTTCGCGCTCGGCGAGGGGTTCATTGCATACTCGCGCTACGATAAAAACTACGTCTACTACTACGGCGACGGCGCGACGCTCTCCGCGATGCGCGAGGACGAAACCGCAATGCTGCTTGCCGCAGGCGGAAAGACGATGGTATGGATGGACGTGACCTGGCGCGATAAGGATATCATGGAATACATGACGGTCGGAGATGGAATATGAAGGAAAAAACGCTGTACGTCTGCGGAGAATGCGGATATGAAACGCCGCGCTGGATGGGGAAATGCCCGCAATGCGGAAGCTGGAATACGCTCGTCGAAGAGGAGCGCGTGCTGACGCGTCCCGCCTCCGCCCCCGGCACGAAGGCCGTACCGCTCATGAACGTCAAGGCCGAAGCGCAGACGCGCGTCTCCACCGGCATCGGCGAGCTCGACCGCGTGCTGGGCGGCGGGCTTGTGAAAGGCATGGTGGTGCTTTTGGGCGGCGATCCCGGCATCGGCAAATCGACGCTTTTGCTCGAAGCGGCGGACAATCTTTCCGCCACCGGTCCGGTTTTGTACGTTTCCGGCGAAGAGAGCAATTCACAGATACGCTTACGCGCCGACCGGCTGAACGTCAGAGGCGAAAACCTGTTTTTATACACCGAAACGAACGCGGAGGAGGCGATCGAGCGCGCAAAGGAAGTCAAAGCGCAGATGCTGATCGTCGACTCGATCCAGACCATGCAGTCCGAAGCCGCCGAAAGCGCGGCGGGCAGCGTTTCGCAGGTGCGCGCGGCGACGGCGCTGTTTACGCGCTTTGCCAAGGACACCGGCACGATCGTCTGGATCGTCGGGCACGTCACCAAGGACGGCGCGATCGCGGGACCGCGCGTGCTCGAGCATATTGTGGACACCGTTTTGTACTTTGAGGGCGACCGGCACGAGGGGCTGCGGCTTTTACGCGCGGTCAAAAACCGCTTCGGCTCGACCGACGAGCTCGGCGTATTCGAGATGTGCGGAACCGGCATGCGCGAGGTCCGTGATCCCGCGTCGCTGTTCGTTTCCGGAAGGAACGTGCCCGGCACCGCCGTGACCTGCGTGCTCGAGGGCTCGCGTCCGCTCGTCTGCGAGATCCAGTCGCTTCTTTGCCCCACCGCGTTTCAGGCGCCGCGGCGCACCGCCGTCGGGCTCGATTATAACCGTCTGAACGTGCTGCTTGCCGTTCTCGAACGCAAGGCGCGTCTCAGAGTTTCCGATAAGGACGTCTACTGCGATATCGCGGGGAATCTCCGCGTGCTCGACCGCGGCGCGGATCTTGCGACCGCGATGTGCATTGCATCCTCGATCCTCGAAAAACCGCTGCCCGAAAAGACCGTCCTGATCGGCGAAGTGGGCCTGACCGGTGAAATTCGCTCCGCGTCGCAGCTTGACACGCGCGTGAAGGAAGCGGTTCGCCTCGGCTACACGACCGTGCTGATCCCTGCGCGCGCGAAAGTCGCGGAGCATACTTGCAAGTTCGTCCGCGTCTCCGACGTCTCCGAAGCCATCCGCGCGCTGTTTATGGATTGATGCGATTTTTCCTCTATAGGCGCCTGCGCATGACCCGCTCGGGGGACGGACGATCGATGATCGTCCCAACAGGAATATATCCCATGAACGGTAGGGACGGGCATTGCAATTTGAGACGGACGATCGATGATCGTCCCAACAGGAATATATCCCATGAACGGTAGGGACGGGCATTGCCCGTCCGCAAAGAACAGGAACAATGGATAGGGAAACGACAATCGCGGCAGATTTGCCGAAACGAAAAAGCAATCGTCTGAAATGCTACGATTACAGCGAGAATGGCGGTTATTTTATTACGATATGTACGGAGCAGCGAAAGCCGCTCCTTTCGCGCGTTGCGAATATCGCTGTTCCGCACACAGGGGACGTCGTGTATCAGCCGATTCCAAAGATTATTCTGACCGGAATCGGGTCAATTGTTGTGGATGCAATTTCCGAGATTCCGAAACGATATGAAGGCGTCTTTGTGGATGCGTCCGTCATTATGCCGAATCACGTACACATGATGCTTCGGATCGAAAAAGAAGGCGGAAGGGCAATGCCCGTCCCTACCGATCGTCCGACCCTCTCCCGAATCATGCAGCAATTTAAGGGAATAGTCACAAAACGTGCTCAAGCCGTTGTATGGCAGTCGCACTTTTACGATCATGTGGTCCGAAACGAGTCCGATTATCTGGAATGCATGCGGTATATTGAGGAAAACCCTCTGAAATGGCTTCTCCGTCAGGACGAATATGTTGTTTGAAACGGACGTGCGATGCACGTCCCTACAGGGGTAAACGATCTGAATCAGTAGGGACGGGCATTGCCCGTCCGCCCAAATCAACGCAATATGGATCGGGTAAGGTAGGTACTGCCCGTCCGCAAAAAAAACGGCTGCTGCAACGATGCAACAGCCGTCTTCTGTTTTTGGGATTATCTTTCCGCGGCAATGAGAACGTGGTCGAGCAGCACGCAGGTCGTGACGCCGCCCACGCCGCCGGGGACCGGGGTGATCGCCCTGACGCACGGCGCGACGCGGTCGAAATCGACGTCGCCGCAAAGCTTGTCCGCTTCCTCATCAAAGTGGATGCCCACGTCGACGACGACCTGATCGGGGTTGGTGAATTCCGGCGTAACGCTCTTCATCACGCCCGCGGCGCACACGAGAATTCCCGCTTCCCTTGCGATCGCGGGCACGTCGGCCGTCTTCGTATGGCAGGTCGTGACCGTGGCGTTCGCGTGCATCAGAAGCATCGAGACCGGCCGCCCGATCACGAGCGAGCGCCCGATGACGACGGCGCGTTTGCCCTTCGGATCGATGCCGTAGAAGCGCAGAAGCTCAATCACCGCCTGCGCGGTGCACGGCGCAAAGCCGAGGTCCGTGTTCGCGTACACGCCCGCAAGCGAGCCGTCCGTCCACCCGTCGACGTCCTTCTTCGGATCGAACAGCGAGCGGATGCGTTCACTGTCCAGCGTTTTCGGC